>CAYQVN010000146.1:0-5741 GCA_964420895.1 uncultured Nitrospirota bacterium
GCTTTCTGGATGATTACCCTTCGGCGCAGACCTTCTCTTCCAGGATCTCCGCCAGGTCGAGGCAGGGGGTCGAAATCGGCTTGACGTCGAAGTTCTCCACCAGGTAGTTGACGACGTTGGGGGAGAGGAAGGCCGGAAGGCTTGGCCCAATCCGGATTCCCTTGATCCCGAGTGCCAGCAGCGACAGCAGGATTACTACGGCCTTCTGCTCGTACCAGGAGAGAACGAGCGACAGAGGCAGGTCGTTGACGCCGCAATCGAAGGCGGAGGCCAATGTCTCGGCGATCTTGACTGCTGAGTAGGCATCGTTGCACTGGCCGATGTCGAGGAGCCGGGGAATCCCGCCGATGTCGCCCAGATCGAGGTGGTTGAATCGGAACTTTCCGCAGGCCAGGGTCAGGATGACCGTATCCTTCGGGGCCTTCTCGACGAATTCCGTGTAGTAGTTCCGCCCCGGTTTGGCGCCATCACAGCCGCCGACGAGGAAGAAGTGCTTGATGTCCCCGCTCTTAACCGCTCCGACCACCTTGTCGGCCACGCTCAGAACGGCATTGCGGGCAAAGCCGGTGGTCAGGGTTGCCCCTTTCTGATCGTTAGCGGCGCCACCCAGTTCCTTTGCCTTTTCAATAACGGCCGAGAAGTTGCGGCTCTCCACATGGGCGATGCCCGGCCAACTCACAAGGCCGGTGGTAAAGACCCGGTCGGTATAACTATCCTTCGGTTTCTGAATGCAATTGGTGGTAAAGAGGAACGCGGCAGGGATCCCGTCAAATTCCTTTCGCTGGTTCTGCCAGGCTGTACCGAAGTGTCCCGCAAGGTGAGTGTATTTCTTGAGGCCCGGATATCCATGAGCCGGGAGCATCTCACCGTGAGTGTAGATGTTGACGCCGGTCCCTTCCGTCTGCTTCAGGAGTGCCTCGAGGTCAACAAGGTCGTGACCGGTGACGATGATCGCCGGTCCCTTCTTCAGGCCCGTTGATACTTGTGTCGGCTCGGGATGGCCAAAGCGGTCGGTGTGTCCGGCGTCGAGGAGTTCCATGGCCTTCAGATTCACGGTGCCACACTCCATGTTGAGACCGAGAAGGGCCTCCATGGAAACATTCACGTCACATATTGCCGAGAGGGCCTTGTGGAAGAAGGTGTAGATTCCGTCATCTTCCCGGTCCAGGATCTTCGCATGGTCGACATAGGCCGCCATTCCCTTGAGACCGTAGACCAGAAGCTCCCGCAAGGAGCGGATATCTTCGTTGGCGCCTTCGGTGACTCCGACTCCTTCGAGGTTCGCTGCCTCGGCAAGAAGATCATCCAAGGATGTTGCCGGTTCGTATACAGACGGTGCCGGCCAGGCGGTTTCATCAGCGCCGCCGCCGGACTTGTTTTCGGCCTTCCGGTAGAGGTCGGCGGCAAGGGTCCGGATTCGTCCCCCTTCCTGGATCCACTGGACCAGCCGGTCGGGATCGAAGTCTACGTTGGTAACGGTGGTAAAGAGGGCCTTTATGATGAAGTGATCGACGGACTCATTTTTCTCTCCCAATCCTCGGGCATGATGAGCGAGCCAGCCGATTCCCTTGACCTGGTAGATCATGAGATCCTGCAAGGCGGAGACCTTCAGATCCTTCCCGCAGACCCCCATCTTTTCGCACCCTTTTCCCTGTGCCGCCTGTTCGCATTGATAACAAAACATACTCATTGAAACCTCCTTGCTTGTGCGATGAATGATAAAAAATGGTAAACGTTCGTTGAAGTTGATTCCAGTATAGGGAAATCCTGGAGGGAATAATATGATCTATGTCACAAAATATGAAATAATTCGAATATGAGTATATTTTGACAAGTCGTCCAGCCATTGAAAGGGTCTGAATGCTGGACAAGGAGGGGTCATTTGCGTTACAAAGGGAGAAAACAATCTTCCGGAGGATCGATCATGTCCATTGCACTCTCCTTTCACGGCGCAGCCGATACGGTTACCGGTTCCTGTCACCTCCTGGAAGCTGGAGGCTTGAAGATCCTCATCGATTGCGGCCTATTTCAAGGTGGGAAAAAATGGGAGGATAAAAATTACGGCGACTTCGGTTTTGATCCTTCGTCCATCGATTTTCTCCTCCTCACCCATGGGCACCTCGACCACTGTGGCCGGATCCCCCGCCTTGTCCATCAGGGCTTTTCCGGGACGATCATAACGACGGCCGCCACCTTTGATATTGCCAAGATCGTTCTCCTTGACTCTGCGCGGATTCAGGAAGAGGACTATAAGCATTGGCACCGGATCAGCCGCAGGAAGGGGTTGAAGGCTCAAAAACCCCTCTATACAACCCTCGATGCTCTCGACAGCCTCAAGTGTTTCGGGGATTTCGCCTCCTATGGAAAACCGGTCCCCTTGAACGACCGGGTGACGGCGACCTTCCGGGATGCAGGTCATATCCTCGGATCCGCTTTTATCGAGGTCGATGTCCGGGGCGGAGGGCGCATCGTATTTTCCGGGGACCTCGGCAATCGGGACAAACCGGTCATCCGCGATCCCCGCATCCCCGAAGGGGCCGATGTGGTGGTCATCGAAGGGACCTACGCGACACGGAACCACAAGGATCTTGATCGCAGTGTTCGGGAACTCAAGGAGGTGATCCTCTCTACCTTCCGAAGAGGAGGTAACGTCCTCATCCCCTCCTTTGCCGTGGAACGGGCCCAGGATCTCCTCTACTTTATCCGGGAATTTCATGATGCCGGAGAACTGCCTCCCTGCAAGGTCTATCTCGATTCCCCCATGGCGATCCGCATTACTGGAATCATGCGGAAGCACCCGGAATGCTTCGACGCCGAGACGCAGAAGCTGCTGCAGAATGAAGATGATCCCTTCGACCTTCCCGGGCTGGAATTTACACGGTCGGCCGAAGAGTCGCGGCAGATCAACTTTACCAAAAGCCATGCCATCATCATCGCCGGCTCCGGCATGTGCACGGGCGGGCGGATCAAACATCATTTAAAACACCATATCTGGCGGGAGGCGTCATCGATCATCTTTGCCGGCTACCAGGCGGCGGGGACCCTGGGGCGGCTTATCGTCGACGGTCGAAAACGGGTGCGGATCTTCGGCGAGTCCTACCGTGTGAATGCCTCCGTCCACACCCTGGGCGGGTTTTCCGCCCATGCCGACCGTTCCATTCTCCTCGACTGGCTGGGGGCGAATAAGGATCTCAAGCGTCTCTTTCTCATCCATGGGGAAAGAACCACCCTGCACTCCTTCAAGAAGGATCTTGAAGAGCGCCGGCAGGCGCAGAAGATCGAAATCCCTCATTTACATGAGCGCTTTGTTCTCTGACTCCCGGATGGTATGCGAGGTTTCTGCCGCGGATCGAGGGGTAAGCCGGAAGGGGATAGCATAGAAACAAAAAAGCCCCTTGGAGGTTTAATCCAGGGAGCTTTTATAGTCTGTTAATGGAAAGTTGAGGAATTAAAGCTTTACGACGTTCGATGCCTGGGGGCCTTTCTGCCCGTCAACGATGTCGAACTGGACCCTTTCCCCTTCATTCAGGGATTTGAATCCTTCATCCTGAATGGCGGAAAAGTGAACAAACACATCCGGACCATTTTCCTGCTCGATAAAACCGAAACCCTTTGAATCGTTGAACCACTTTACTGTACCTTCTGACATGTTGCACTCCTTTACTTCTTGCTGTTACATGGCCACCATGTGCTGTTTCTTGCGTCCTCCAGGCAAAGCGAACAAACCGTTTGGTGTGTGCGAACATCTTTAACCTGATTCACACGAAAGATGCAGCTACATGCACATCAACGTTTTTCCTTTTAGCATAAGGGTTTAAGAAAAGCAAGAAAAAAAACAGGGTATTTTTTCTGGCAGGTTGCTGTAAGTGAGAAACAAAAATCCACCCCCCTCCCCTTCACCCTCGAGAGGGGAACAGGCTCTTCCATTTTGCTGCATCACTCGATTCACACCGGTTTCGATTTCAGGGCCTTTTTGATCTCCGAGAGTTTTTGGACATGTTCCCTTTCCTGCATGATCAGTTCTTTGAGAACGGGCATATCATCGGTATCCATGGCATCCCGGATGCCGTGAAGAAAGATGAGCGTTTCCTTTTCAAACCAGATCGCGAGGTCGAGGGCCTCCTGTACGGTCGTTGCCTTCCCGGCGAGGTCTTTGAAAATGTCCTTTTTTGCAAAGACATTCTCTTCCGCCAGCGCTTCCAGATAGAGGGCGTATTCACCGGGATAGGCCTCTGCCGGAGTGAATTGTCCAATAATCTCCCGGATCCGGTCAAAAGAGGTGATGTGTTTCTCCTCTTCATTGGCCAGGGCATTGAAAGCGTTTTTCACGGTCATGTATTCGGTCTGGTCGGCCAGTGCCCGGTAGAGTTTCTCTCCGTTCTTTTCGATCCGGATGGCGATCTCGACAATCTCCTGTCCGGTATATTTCTGCGTCATGCTGGTCTCCTCTCGTTGCACTACATCCATGTCGTTTATGCAATCTATAGCACAGGTGAAGAACTTTCACAATCCTTCCTGTGAATCCTGCGTCCATTCCCTTGATCGTTCCACGGCTTTCTGCCATCCATTGTAGAGCCTCTTGCGCCGATCTGCCTTCATGACCGGGGCAAAGGTCTTTTCCACTTTCCATTTTGCAGCGATCTCCTCCCGGTCCTTCCAGAAACCGACGGCCAGACCGGCCAGGTAGGCTGCTCCCAGGGCGGTGGTCTCCACCACTTTTGGACGTTCCACGGGGCGTCCCAGGAGATCCGCCTGAAACTGCATGAGGAAATCGTTGGTTGCAGCGCCACCGTCGACACGAAGCTCCTTCAGGGTGACCCCGACATCGGCTTCGATACAACGGAGGACATCGCAGGTCTGGTAGGCCATGGATTCCAGCGTCGCGCGGACGAGATGATTCCGGTTTGAACCACGGGTCAGGCCGACAATGGTTCCCCGTGCATAGGGGTCCCAGTAAGGGGCGCCGAGCCCCACAAAGGCGGGCACCATGTAGACGCCGCCCGTGTCGGGAACCTTTGCGGCCATCGCCTCCGAATCGGAAGCGTTATCGAGGAGATGGAGTTCGTCCCGGAGCCACTGGATGGCAGCGCCGGCCATGAAGATGCTTCCCTCAAGGGCATACTCCACTCTTCCGTTGATGCCGCAGGCGATAGTCGTCAAGAGACCCGAGGGAGAGGGGACGGCCTTCTCCCCTGTATTCATGAGAAGGAAACATCCCGTCCCATAGGTGTTCTTGGCGATCCCCGGTCCGAAACAGGCCTGCCCGAAGAGGGCCGCCTGCTGGTCGCCGGCGATCCCGGCAATGGGGATCTTCGTTCCCAAGAGGTCCTTCGCCGTTGTCCCGTAGATGGCGCTCGACGGTTTCACTTCGGGGAGCATCGTCGGTGGGATGTCAAAGCGTTCGAGAATTTCTTCATCCCAGGTAAGGTCATGGATATTATAGAGGAGGGTCCGTGAGGCGTTGGTATAGTCGGTGATATGGACGGCGCCTCCGGTGAGGTTATAGACGAGCCATGAGTCAACGGTGCCGAAGAGGAGCTCTCCCTGATCGGCCCGTTCCCGCGCCCCCTCTACATGATCGAGGATCCATTTGACCTTGGTGCCCGAGAAATAGGCGTCGGTAACAAGGCCGGTCTTTGACCGTATCTTCTCTTCCCACCCCTCCTTTTTAAGTTCGTCACAGAAGGGGGCCGTCCGCCGGCACTGCCAGACGATGGCGTTGCACACAGGCACTCCCGAAC
>CAYQVN010000147.1:0-1850 GCA_964420895.1 uncultured Nitrospirota bacterium
TGTAGCGTCCCGGTTTAGCCGGGACGGCAATGTCCGGGGAACAACAGATCATGCAAAGTACAACCCCTGCAAAATTTTCCGAGGAGACGCTGGAACGGATTGAGGAGATCCTGAAGCGCTATGCGACCAAGCGGGCGGCGGCGCTGCCGGTCCTCTATCTGGCGCAGAAGGAGTTCGGCTGTATCAACGATGCGGCTCTGGCCGCCGTTTCCCGGTCACTCAAAATCTCCCGGGCCGATGTCTATAGTCTGGCGACCTTCTACTCCATGTTTCATGCAGAACCGTTGGGGCGGAACGTGATCTTCCTTTGCGACAATTTGGCCTGTACCCTTCTTGGAGCCGAATCCCTGCGGGATCATCTGGAACGGAAACTGGATATCCGAATGGGGGAGACGACGGGCGACGGCCGGTTCACCCTGAAGAATGCCGAGTGCCTCGGGGCCTGCGGGCAGGCGCCGGTGATGTTGGTCAACGATGATTTCTACGAAGGATTGACGGAAGCCCGGATCGACGAGGTCCTGGAGAAATACAAGTAATGGAAAAAATCTTATTAAATCGAGTTCATCTTGAGAACTCCCGATCCATCGAGGTCTACCTTGCCCACGAGGGGTATGATGGGCTGAAGAAGGCCCTTGCCATGACGCCGAAAGAGGTCATCGAGGAGGTTAAGAAGTCGAACCTCCGGGGGCGAGGCGGGGCCGGATTCCCGGCGGCCATGAAGTGGGGTTTTGCCGCCGCCGATCCGAACAACCCGAAGTACCTTCTCTGCAACGCCGACGAGGGAGAGCCGGGAACCTGCAAGGACCGCCAGATCATGGAAGGGGATCCCCACGCGCTGATTGAGGGGATGACCATTGCGGGATATGCCTTTGGCGCTGAGTTTGGCTATATCTATCTTCGTGCGGAGTATCCGCGATTGGTGGGGATCCTGGAGACGGCCATTGCCGAGGCCGAGGCAAAGGGGTTTCTCGGCCGTGGGATTGGAGGGTCGGATTTTAATTATACCATCCGTGTCCACCGGGGTGCCGGTGCCTATATCTGCGGGGAGGAAACGGCTCTCATCGAGTCGATCGAAGGCAAACGGGGGCAATCCCGAATCAAGCCTCCTTTTCCGGTCAACGTGGGAGTCTTCGGCAAGCCGACGGTCGTCAATAATGTGGAGACTCTTTCCAATGTTTCCCACATCCTGTGCAAGGGAGGGAAGTGGTTTGCCGGGATCGGTTCAGAGAAATGTCCCGGCACGCGCATCGTTTCCCTTTCCGGTCACGTCAACCGTCCGGGGTACTACGAACTGCCCATGGGGGTGACTTTCCGGGAAGTGATCTATGACCATGGCGGCGGGATCCGGGACGGAAAGGAATTGAAGGCCTTTATTCCCGGCGGTGCTTCCGCTTCCTGCCTGACGCCGCAACACCTCGATGTAAAGATGGATTACGATTCCGTGGCGGCGGCAGGGAGCATGCTCGGTTCGTCGGCCCTGATGGTGATGGATGAGACGACCTGCATGGTCAAGGTGGCGGAGCGGTTGATGCGTTTCTTCGTCCATGAGTCCTGCGGGAAGTGTACCCCCTGCCGGGAAGGGACGGACTGGCTCTTGAAACTTCTCCAGCGGCTTGAGGCGGGGCAGGGGAAAGAGGGAGATCTCGACCTGCTCCGTGAGATCTGTGACAACATCTCAGGAAAGACCTTCTGCCCCCTCGGTGAAGGGGCCCTCGGGCCGGTTCGGGGAACGTTGAAATATTTCGAAGAGGAGTACCGGGAGCATATTCGGGCGAAGGGTTGTCCCCTGAAGGCGGGGGTTGGGAATTAGAAATTGGGAAATAGAAATTGGGAATTCGGAATTAGAAATC
>CAYQVN010000147.1:1950-5723 GCA_964420895.1 uncultured Nitrospirota bacterium
TACGAAACCGAGCCGGGTCTGACGGTGATTCAGGCGGCGGACCGTGTGGGGGTTTTTATCCCGCGCTTTTGTTACCTGGAAAAGCTCTCCCCCCTGGGGGGATGCCGCATGTGCCTGGTGACCCTCAAGGGAGTCCCGAAACTCCAGACGGCCTGTACCACTCCGGCCAAGGACGGCATGGAGATCATCACCCGCTCCGAGGAGATTCACACGGCCCGTAAGGCCATGCTGGAATTTCAACTGGCCCAGCACCCCCTCGATTGTTTTTACTGCGACAAGGCGACGGAGTGTGATCTCCAGGACCTGACCTACCTCTTTGCGGATATTGAACACCGCTACGAATTTCCTCCCCATAAGCGAGGGACGGTCTATGAGAACCCATTGATTGAGCGGAACCTGGAGCGCTGTGTCCACTGTGAACGGTGTATCCGGGTCTGCGGCGAGATCCAGGGGGCCCATGCCGTTAATGCGACGAAGCGGGGCCGGGTGACGGAGATGCGTGAGGTTCCCGGCGGCGGAGAGTGCCAGTACTGCGGCCATTGCATCGATGTCTGTCCCGTGGGTGCGAACCTCGACCGCCTTTTTACCTATGGTGGGCGTCCCTTCCAGATGGAGAAGGGGGATTCCATCTGTCCCTATTGCGGTTGCGGCTGTACGGTCAGTCTGAACATGCGGGAAGAGAAACTGGTCCGGGTCCGCCCCGGTGTTGATACGGGGGTCAACAAGGGTAGCCTCTGTGCACGGGGGCGCTTCGGCTGGGGGTTTGTCCACGAACCGGAACGATTGACCCATCCATTGATCCGCAAGGAAGGAAAGTTTGTCGAGGCCGATTGGGATGAGACGCTTCTTTACGTGGCTACGCGGCTCGAGAAGATCATCAAGGAAAAAGGGGCAGAGGCAGTCGGCGGAATCGGTTCCGTCCGTTCCACCGATGAAGCGAATTACCTCTTTCAGCGGTTTCTCCGTACGGTCATCGGGAGCAACCATATCGACAGCAGTGCCCGGCTGAACTATGCAGCGGCCCTGACCGGGTGGATCGGGACGAAAGAAGATGCAAGGGAGGCGACCTTTGAGAACGTCCGGGAAGCCCGTCGGGTCCTGGTGATCGGCGCCGACCCTCTGGAGACCAATCCGATTCTGGGGTTGGCCATCAAGGCGATGCAGAATCGGGGTGGCAGACTCTGGGTTGTCGATCCCCGGGTGACCCTGACGACCCGGCTTTCAGACCGCCATTTTCCAATCTCACCCGGAGCGGAAGTGCCCCTGATCCTGGCCTTGGCTCGTACCGGTCTGGAAAATCCGGCCCTGTCGGAATTTGATGAGGCCGATCTGGCGGCACGGACCGGTCTCTCTCCGGAAGAGCTGTCCCAAGTGGCGGCTTTTCTTGAGGAAGATGCAGCAGATACAGTGATCCTGGCCGGTCGGGGAGTGACTCAGGCTCCCTACGGGGCGGCTGCGGTCTCCTTCCTTTTACGGCTGGCCGCGGCGAAAGGTGCCTCTTATCTTTTCACCCTCGACAAGAACAATGAGCGGGGAAGCTGCGAGATGGGGGTTCTGCCCGACCGGTTGCCCGGACTGGCTCCGTTGAGTGAGAAAACAAGATTTGAGAAGGCCTGGGGGGGGCGCATTTCCGAGACGCCGGGGTTTTCGGCCTATGAGATGCTCCAGGCGGCCAAAGAGGGGAAGCTCTCCGCCCTCTATATTATGGGCGAAAATCCTCTCGTCGATTTCCCCGACACGAAATTTGTAGAAGAAGCCCTGGGATCTCTCGATTTTCTTGTGGTCCAGGATCTCTTCCAGACCCGAACGGCGTCCATGGCGGATGTCGTGTTGCCGGCGGCTTCCTTCGCGGAGAAGGCGGGGAGTTTTACGAATCTGGAGGGGCGGGTACAGCCTTTTCCGTCCCTGATCCCGACGGAAGAGGGGATCCATGCCGATGCACGGATCCTCGTCGAACTCTCCCGGAAGATGGGAAAGGGCTTTGCGCTGAAGAATATCTCCGAGGTCCGGGAAGAGATTGCTTCTCTCGTCTCGATGAACGGGACAAGGCGGAAGCTTGCGGCAGGGGGACTGGATCTTTCTCTACCGGGGCCGGAAATACAGTGGGGGCCGGGTGAGGACCCGGACTATCCCTATGTGCTGATGTTGACCTCATCCCTCTACCGGAACGGCTCCATGTCGAACCGGGCGGCGGGACTGAAGACGGCACAGGAGAAGGCCCATCTGTTGCTCCATGAAAAAGATGGGGAGGCCCTGAAGACCGGCGAAGGGGACAAGGTGATGCTCATCTCGAAGCACGGCGAGATCCAGGTGGGTGTCAAACTTTCTCATGAGATCCCCGAGGGGACCCTGCAGATGCCCGAAGGATTTTCCGATGCCAATCCGAAGAGCCTTCTTTCCCATGAACTCGATCCGGTGTCCCGGACGCCGATGGCACGCTTCGTGCGTGTAAAGGTAAGGAAGATCTGACGATGACGGCACAGTTGCTGGACATGGTAAAATTTCTCTGGGCACACAGCGTGCTGCAGATCGTGATCGTCTTCGCATTCACGTTGATGATGGTGCCGATCCTGACGTGGGTCGAACGGAAGGTGATCGGCCACATGCAGGTCCGCCTCGGCCCCATGCGGGTCGGTCCCCACGGGATCCTGCAGGGGATCGCCGACGGGGTCAAGCTCCTCCTCAAGGAGAACATCGTCCCTTCCGGTGCGGATAAGCAGATCTTTGTCCTGGCGCCGATCCTCTCGCTGGTGCCGGCCATGATCGCCTTTTCCGTGATCCCCTTCGATAAATGGTTTTACATCACCGATATCAACATTGCCGTTCTCTATGTACTGGCCATCTCCTCGGTAGGAACTTACGGCATCATCCTGGCCGGCTGGTCGTCGAACAGCAAGTATGCACTGTTGGGGGCGCTTCGGTCTGCGGCGCAGGTCATCAGTTATGAACTGGCCATCGGGCTGGCTCTTGTCGGCCCGCTGATGATGGCGGGAACATTGAGCATGGTCGGGATCACCAAGGCGCAGTCTGAGCACTGGTATCTGCTCCCCCAGATCGTCGGGTTCTTTATCTATTACGTGGCGATGCTCGCCGAGACCAACCGGGCGCCCTTCGATCTGCCTGAGGCGGAGACGGAGCTGGTGGCGGGTTTCCACGTGGAATACAGCGGCATGCGCTTTGCCTTCTTTTTTATCGCCGAGTATGCAAATATGATACTTGTTTCCTCCATGGCCACGGTCATGTTCCTGGGAGGTTGGAATCCCCCCTTCCAGATGTTTGAGGTGATGCAGGTGCTGCAGAAGGTGCCGGGGATCTTCTGGTTTTTCGGGAAGCTTGCTTTCCTGCTCTTTTCCTTTCTCTGGGTGCGGGCGACCTTCCCCCGCTTCCGGTATGATCAATTGATGCGTCTGGGATGGAAAGTGCTCATCCCCCTGGCCCTTGCAAATATCCTGGTCACGGGGATCGTTCTTGCGCTTCTCCGGTAGATCCGGTATAAAGAGGAACATTTCAATTGTCCGGTTCATTCAAAAAATTCATCCGTGCCGTCACGTTGGTTGACCTGATCAAGGGGCTCGCCCTGACGGGAAGTGTCTGGGTGCGGAGTATCATTACCCCCCGGCAGGTACTGGTGACCCGTCCCTATCCAGAGGTCAAACGTCCGTCCTTCCCGAATTTCAAGGGGCACCACGGGTTCCTGCTCAAGGAGGACGGATCGCTCAAATGTGTCGGGTGCGGGATCTGCGCCGGCGTCTGCCCCGCCAAGGCGATCCGGG
>CAYQVN010000148.1:0-5699 GCA_964420895.1 uncultured Nitrospirota bacterium
TAAGATAATAATGTAGGGGGCAGACAACCTCTTCAGAAAAGGCTCTCCCGCTCCAGGGGCGCCTTCTTTTTTTCTTCCGTAGAAAGTGGCGTGTAGTAGCGGGTTCCCTTTTTCATGAGGGAGATCTGGCGGATCAGGTCATCGAGATCTTCGTTGCTTTTGACGAAGTTGATCTCTGAGGTTTTAATGACCAGCAGGGGGGTCTCGGTGTAGTGGAAAAAGAAATATTCATAGGCCTCGTTTAAAGCCTCTACATATTCCCGGGTGATATTCTTTTCGTAGGGTCTTCCTCGATGGTGGATTCGGTCCATGAGGACGTCGGTGTCGGCCTGCAGGTAGATGACCAGGTCGGGAGCCGGAATCCGCTCGTCAAGGATGGCATAGATCTCTTCATAGAGTTCCAGTTCCGGATCGCTGAGATTCATGTAGGCAAAGATCCGGTCCTTGGGAAAGATATAATCGGCGATGGTATGAAGATGGAAGAGGTCCATCTGGTTGAGTTGCAGGAGTTGATTGTATCGGCTCAGGAGGAAGAACATCTGGGTCTGAAAGGCAAACTGTTTCCGGTTGGTGTAAAAACGGGAGAGAAAAGGGTTCTCCTGCACCTTCTCGAGGATCTTCATTGCACTGAGCCGTTCGGACAATAAATTAACGAGGCTGCTCTTGCCGACGCCGATCGGGCCTTCCACAGCGATATATCGTTTCTCTGCTTTCATGGCTGGATTTCCATTCTTTCTACAAATTGACCTGTTCCGAGCCGATCCAGAATTTCCCGGAATGTTATTTGCAAAACCGGGTGTACACCCTCGGGCATGATTTCCACCAGCGGTTCCATGACGAACCGCCGCTGATCAGCAAAGGGATGGGGAACGGTCAGGTCCCTTTCTTCAACTATCCGATCCCCATAAAAGAGGAGATCAAGATCGATATTTCTTGGCCCCCACTTGAAGAGGGTCTTGCGCCCCATCTCCTTCTCGATCGACTGCAACTGCTTCAGAAGTTCCAGCGGCGGAAGGGATGTTTCTCCCGCTGCCACGGCATTTGCGAACCATTCCTGTGCTTCGTATCCCACTGGGGCCGTGCGATAACAGGAAGAGGTTTGAAGGAGAGTAAAAGCTTCTTTTTCATTCAGTAATGCCAAGGCACGTTTGATGTTTTCGATCCGATTCCCGATGTTGCTTCCCAATCCGATATAGACGACAGTCATCTGCCTTTCCTGTTGATGGTAACGCCCACACTCCGGATCGAAAGGGGGATGGGAGGATTGGGTTTGGTCACATGGACCTGGACCCTGTCGGGTGTGAATTCCTTCAGGATCATCTCCGCAATGCGTTCAGCCAGGGCCTCCAGCAGATGGAACTGTTCCGTGCTGCCGATCTCATGGATCCGCTTGGCCACGGCTGCATAATCGATGGTTTCTTCGATCCGGTCCGACAGGCCGGCCGGGGCACAGTCAAAGGAGAGGTCGACGTCGACGCAATATCGCTGCCCCAACTCCCTTTCTTCAGGAAGATCGCCGTGATATCCGTAAAACTCGATTCCTTCGATCCGAATCGTGTCGGTCTGCATGGTTCCATCTCACCGGGATGATAACGTTGAAAGATACTCGAGCACCGTCCGGACGCCAATGCCGGTGGCGCCGCCGGTGTTGTATCCCCAGGGTTTCTCGCTGAAAGCGGGTCCTGCGATATCGATATGAATCCAGGGGATTTCGTTGACAAACTCCCGGAGGAACATCCCGGCAGTGATGGCGCCGCCCCAGCGATTTCCGATGTTCTTCAGATCGGCTACCTTGCTTTTTAGTTTTTCCAGCATGTTTTCATCAAAGGGGAGGGGCCACATCAGCTCGCCCGACTTCTCCGCCGTCTTGAGGAAATCGTCGATAAAGTTGACGTCATTGCCCATGACGCCGGCCGTATATTCCCCGAGGGCGACCACACAGGCACCGGTCAGCGTTGCGAGGTCGATCATGCAGTCCGGCTTGAGGCGGGCCGCATAGCTTAAGGCATCGGCCAGGGTCAGCCTCCCTTCGGCATCGGTATTGAGGACCTCGATCGTTTTGCCGTTCATGGCGCGGACGATATCGTCGGGGCGTTGCGCCGTGCCGCTGGGCATATTCTCCGCCGCGGCGATAATCCCGTGGACGGTAACCTTCGGTTTCAGTTTCGGGAGGGCCTGCATCACCCCTAAAACGGTGCAGGCACCTGATTTGTCCATTTTCATCGTGGCCATCGCCTCGGAAGGTTTCAACGAAAGGCCACCGCTGTCGAAGGTGATTCCCTTTCCGATGAGGGCGATACTCTTTTTTGCGTTCCGGGGCCGGTAGGTGAGATGAATGAAACGGGGTGGATTGGTGCTTCCCTGGGCGACCCCCAGGTAGGCGCCCATACCGAGTTTGGCAATTTCTTTTTCGGAAAGGACCTTGCAGCGAAGCCCTCCCTGACGGGCGATCTTCCGAGCTGTGGCGGCCAGGGTGATCGGGGTAATGACATTCCCCGGCTCATTGACCAGATCCCGGGTGAAATTTGCCCCTTCGGCGGCGACTGTTCCCGCCCGGATGGCCGAAGTCAGGCCGGTTGTGGTGGCGCTTTCCACGAGGAGGGAAACTTGTCGAAGTTCGGCGGCCTCTTCCTTTTTGAGATATTTCCGGAAGCGGTAGGCTCCAAGGTGAATACCTTCCGCAGCGCTTCGGCAGAGGTCGGCGGTTTTCCCCCCTCTTTTCCCTTTCCCGAGGAGAGTCGTGATGATCTGACGGGCTTGCACCTCCCGTGCTGCCTTGACGATCCCGGCGAAGGCGCGACGATGCCGGTCGAGGGTGAACTCCTCCTCCTTGCCCAGTCCGATGAGACAGACCTCTTTTGCCGGAATCCTTCCCAGGGTGTGAATCATGAGGGTCTTGTCCCGGTTCCCCTCAAACTTGACTTCCTGGATCAGTTTCTGTATGGCTCCATTCATGGCGGCATTCACCTTTGCCGCCGCTCCCTGCAGGCGTTTCTGTCCCTCGAACATTCCCATAACGATCAGGTCTGTTTTTGTACGGCTCATATCTCCCTGGAATAGTGAAACCCTCATCTCGCCTCCACATCTATTTCCTGTTGATAATTGAAGATTATTGTTGATTTGAATGGATGGAGCAGGCCGATCAGCCCCCGTAGCCCTTTCCCGGTCATAAAATCCTGAAGTAAGATACCTTTCTCCATGGAAAAAGTCAATTTCCTTTCTCCTTGAAAAGAGAGGATTATCCCATCACATGGGTCGGCATGGGCAATAAATCGCTTGCGGGAACCCCTTCTTTTTTCTATAATTTAGACACTTGAACGGATCGTAAGGAGCGGAGAGATGATTTTATCCATATTGCATTATCCCGATGAACGGCTTCGGAAGCCTTCGGCACCTCTTTCGTCGATCGGCGATGAGGACCTGGTGTTGATCGATAACATGATCGCCACCATGTACGATGCGCCGGGAGTCGGACTGGCTGCTCCCCAAGTGGGTGTCCACAAGCGGATCATGATTCTCGATATCACTGTCGGGAAAGAACCGGATTCCCTCGTGGTGATGATCAACCCGGAAATCCTTTCGGCGGAAGGGGAGCAGACTGACGAAGAGGGATGTCTCAGCGTACCGGGCTATAACGGAAATGTCACCCGGGCGCAGACCGTGGAAGTCAGCTACATGACGCGGGAAGGAGAGCAGACCACCCTCAATGCCGAGGGGCTGATGGCCCGGGCGATCCAGCATGAAATGGATCATCTAGACGGCATCCTCTTTGTAGACCGGCTTTCTCCCTTGAAACGGGATATGATCAAGCGGAAAATCAAAAAGGCCATCCGGCAGGGGGCCTACCATTAGGGCTCTATTCAGCCAACTCCCGTCTTCATCTATCCGTCCATGGACCAGCTGTTTCTGATTATTTTCTGGAATTTTTTCCGTTGATGACAAACCTGAAGATTGACAAGATACTGCGGGTCATCTATATGGGGACGCCGCAATTTGCCGTTCCCTCTCTCGTTGCCATCTCCCAGACGGAGGACGTCGTCCGGGTCGTCACTCAACCGGATCGGCAAGCCGGCCGGGGGAGAAAGATGATCCCTTCTCCTGTGAAGGAAGAAGCCCTTGACCGGGGGATCCCCTGTCTGCAGCCGACAAAAATCTCGGAGCCGGAATTTATTCGGACCCTTCGGGACTATTCCTGCGACCTCTTCGTGGTTGCAGCCTTCGGACAGATCCTTCCGCCGGAAGTTCTGGAAATCCCGAAGTATGGATGTATCAACATCCATGCCTCCCTCCTTCCGCGGTACCGGGGGGCCTCGCCCATCGCCGCAGCCATTGCGGCCGGCGAAGGGAAAACAGGGATCACGACCATGTGGATGGATGCCGGGCTGGACACGGGGGATATCCTGATGCAGCGGGAACTGGAGATCGGGCCGGAGGAGACAACGGGTGTTCTTACGGAACGGTTGGCTATCCTGGGAGCCCGGACCCTCCTGCAGACCTTAAAGGCATTGAGGGAGGGACGATTGCATAAGACGCCGCAGAACGACGCCGAGGCGACGACCACCCCGCGGTTGAAAAAAGAACAGGGCGCAATTGACTGGAACGAGCGTACCGAGACAATTCGAAATAAAGTACGGGCCATGGACCCCTGGCCGGGCGCCTATACCGTCGCGGGCGGCGAAATCCTCAAGATCTGGCGGGTGACCCCCGGAGAGGGGCAGGGACATCCCGGTGAGGTGCTCCATGCCGACCGGCGTTTCCAGGTCGGGACCCAGGATGGTTCCGTCGTGATCGAAACGCTCCAGCGGCCGGGCAAGAGGCGTGTCAGTGGAGCGGAGTTCCTCCGGGGACGTCCACCGGTCCGGGAGGGAATGATCCTTGGAAGCAAGTAGCCGTCCCAAAAAGAGGCTTTTCATCGGTTTGATGAGTGGAGCCTTAGCGGCCCTCCTTCTGGTGGGGGGACTCTTCGGTCTGGTGCTGAAAGGGGTCGGACTCGGCAAGGCGATGGGGGCCCTCCTCATGTCGCTGCTGATCCTCTTCCTCGGCTTTCTGGTGATTGCCGCCGCCGGCGTCCTCCTCCTGGTTCTCACCCTTTATAAGGGGCGCGAGATCCTTTTTCTCGGGCGACTCCGCGGGCTGATCGTCAAGGTCATCTATCCGCTGACCCTCTTTTTGGGGGCGGTCTTCCGGATCCCCCGGGAAAAGATCCAGGAATCCTTCGTCGAGGTGAACAACCAGCTGATCCTGTCCCGGCGGATCAAGGTCAAACACGACCGTCTCCTCCTTCTCATGCCCCACTGCATCCAGAACAACGAATGCCGGATGCGGGTGACCGGCGACATCCGGAACTGCGAGCGTTGCGGTCTCTGCCGGATCCCTGATCTGATCGACCTCGGCGAAGAGTACGGTGTCGACATCTTTGTCGCCACCGGGGGGACCCTGGCCCGGCGTCTCATCGAGGAGAAACGACCCCAGGCCGTGGTCGCCGTGGCCTGCAAACGGGATCTGACCTCCGGGATCTTCGACGCCTACCCCTTGCCGGTTCTGGGGGTCCTGAACGAGCGCCCCTTCGGCCCCTGTATCAATACCGATTTCGACCTTCAGAAGGTCAAGGAGTCGATCCGGCATTTTGTGGTGCCCGAACAGGAGACGACGAAAAGCCCCGTCGAGGCGGTTTCCGGAACTTGACGGACCGGGAATCC
>CAYQVN010000149.1:0-3364 GCA_964420895.1 uncultured Nitrospirota bacterium
CTCCGTGTTCCCCGTGGTGAATGCTTTTCTCTTTTGATCTTGATCTTGCTTTTTCTATCTCCTGCCTTTCTCCGTGTGCTCCGTGACCTCCGTGGTTAAATGCTTTCCGTCTTTCCCAACGAAATGACAAATCCCGGACGCTCTGCTATACTTTTTTTGAAAAGGAGGGAGCTACTCAATGACAAATAATCAACAAAACAAAGATCCGGGTTTTGCCAGAGGACTGGAAGGGGTGGTTTCCAACACAACACGGATTGGCTATGTCGATGGCACGGCGGGGAGGCTCTCCTACCGGGGCTATTCCATCGAAGATCTGGCTGAATATTCCACCTATGAAGAGACGGTCTATCTGCTCCTCAACGGGAAGCTCCCCAACCTTTCGGAACTGGAAGAATTTACGGGGCAACTCACTGCAAATCGTGCGGTGCCCGATGAGGTTATGGACCGCATTACCCACCTCCCCTGCCCCTGTCACCCTATGTCGATACTCCGCTCGGGGATCTCCCTCTTGGAATGTGTCGATGAGGCCTGCAGCATTGCAGAGGACCTGCCGGGCAAGAAAGATGCCGGCATTAAACTGATCGCCCAGATGGCGACCCTGACTGCGGCCATTTCGAGACATCTCGAAGGAAAAGAGCCCGTCGCCCCGGACCCGGACCTGCCCCACGGTGGAAATTTTCTCTACATGCTTCGGGGAAAACGAGCGGAAGCGCTGGAAGAACGGGTCATGGATCTTTCCCTCATCCTCCATGCCGATCACGGCATGAACGCTTCCACCTTTGCATCCATGGTCGTGGCCTCAACCCTCAGCGACCTTCACTCCGCTGTTTCCGCCGGGGTCTCTACCCTGAAAGGGGCCCTCCACGGCGGGGCGAATGAGCGGGTCATACGGATGCTGACGGGGTTTTCCTCCGTGGCGGATGCGGAGACCTACGTCGAGCAGGCCCTCGCGGAGAAGACAAAGATCATGGGTTTCGGTCACCGAGTCTACAAGACCTATGACCCCCGGGCGAAGATCTTTCAACGCTATGCCAGGGAACTGACGGAACTGACCGGCAATGAGGCCCTCTTCGAGATCGCCCGGACGATTGAAGAACGCGTGACGGAAGCCTACGGAAGCAAGGGGATCTTTCCCAATGTTGATTTCTATTCCGGCCTTATTTATCACAGCCTGGGAATCGACGGCAGCATCTTTACCCCGATCTTTGCCGTCAGCCGGATTGCAGGATGGGTAGCGCGTATCCTGGAATACCTTGAAGACAACCGGCTCTTCCGTCCCCGGGCCGTCTATGAAGGGCCCCCGGATCTTCCTTATCTCCCCATCAAAAAGAGAGTATAAACCGCGGCCGCACTCCCTGCCGCCCCTCAGCAGGGAGTGACCCCTTCCACAACCTTCCTGTCCCTATTGAATATCCGCGGCACGGGAGAACTTGATCCCGAGGCTCCGGATCGTGCCGTAGGTCAGACCTCCCACGGGAAGTCCCTTTTCTTTCTGAAAGGACCGCAGCGCCGCATTGGTCTGCCGGCCGATGATCCCGTCGATCGGCCCCGGGTCGTGACCCGATTTCAGCAAGGCATCCTGAATCAACCGGTTCATCTTCCGGGTCATGTTGGTTTCACACAAGACCGGCCGCCATTCCATCCGACCCTCGGAGATTTTCTCTGTCCGGCTTACCGCCTGATACTCGGCCGGGATCTCGATCCGTTTTTCCTGAGGAGGAGCGAGCATCTTTTTCACTTTAATCGTTTTGTACTCCCCAGGGATCTCCACCAGACGAGTCGTCACCGGAGCCTTCAGCACCCGTTTCTTCACCGTCTTGTAGATCGCCGGCACTTCAACGAGGCACAGTATCTCCCCCGTCGTATGATCCACTTTCTCGACCAGTCCCCGCCCCTTCTTCCAGGCCCTGTGGGCCGGCTCTACCATCACCTTCTCTTCCTCCCATTCGTAGCGGGCCGGGATCTCCTCCATCCGAGCAGAGGCCTCCTTCACGAGAACCTTCTCTTCCACCCATTCAAATTTGGCCGGGATGATCTCGATCCGCTCCCCCGCCTCCCGTTTCAGTAACTGGTCGGTATGGCTCTTGTATTCCGGCGGCAGAAAAACCCGGGCATAACATTCTCCGGGGTTTGCCTCCGGAGGGAACAGGGCGCCTCCCGGGGAGAGTTTTGTCATCACCGGATGACGCGCCTTCTGCAGTGCCTCTTCGGCCCGTTCCGCACGCATCCGGGCTTCATCCCGGGCCGTCTTCAGGGTCTTGATCTCTTTCCGGCCCTGATTCAACTGATCCTGCAGTTCCAATACATTGGTACTCAACCGTTGCCGATAACTACATCCGGCAAGGACAAATGCCGATACCAGAAAGACGGCACAGATGATGAAAAATGCTTTTCCCTTCATGGCTGTTCTCCTTCTCTCGAAGTGGATAATGACCATTTCAGCAAAATCTGCCAATGGCATCACCTCCTTTTGAATCTGGAAAGAGGAACAGACTCCAAGCGCCGGTTACATCACCTTCGTATAGACCTCTGAACCCGCTCCCGCAGCGCCGTTATGAACATGCACATCTTGTTGCGGATAGGGGATACTGATCCCTTCAGCGTCGAAACGGACCTTTACCTTTTCCATCATATCGAAAAATACGTTCCAGTAGTCCGCCGACTTGACCCAGACCCGGAGGGCCAGATTGACACTGCTGTCGGCCAGCTCCACCACACCGATCGTCTGCGCCGGATCTTTCAGGATCCGTTCATCAGCCGACGAAAGTTCCGCAAGCACTCTTTTGACCTTCTGAAGATCATCGTTGTAACCGACGCCAAAGACAAAATCGACGCGCCGCGTCTCCTTCGCCGAATAGTTGATGATATTATCCCCTGTCAGCTTGGCATTGGGAACGATGATCCGCTTGTTGTCAGGCGTCTTCAGCAAGGTATTGAAGACCTGGATCTCTTCCACCGTGCCTGCTACACCGGCTCCCTCGATAAAATCCCCGGCCTTGAAAGGACGAAAGACAATCATCAGAAAACCTGCCGCAAAGTTGGCCAGCGATCCCTGTAAAGCCAGGCCGATTGCCAGGCCGGCGGCACCAATGACGGCGATAAAGGAGGTCGTCTGGATCCCGAGTTGACCGAGCGCAGCCAAGATGACGAAGGCCATCAGGCCGATATAAACAAGATTCCCCACAAAGGAGATAATCGTCGGATCGAGATCCCGCTTCGTCATGATTCTGTTTGTTAAATTTCTGACGGCTCCCGAGACCCAACGGCCCACCATCAGGATAAGGATCGCAGCAACGATCTTCAAACCATAGAAGGCAAACCACTCCGAAAGCTTTGCGATCACATTCTCCATCGGCAACACCTC
>CAYQVN010000149.1:3464-5661 GCA_964420895.1 uncultured Nitrospirota bacterium
TCTGTATCACAACCGCCTCAACGGGCACATCCTGATGGGGACCGTGATTTCCCGTCGGAACGGCGGCAATCTTGTCGACCACATCCATCCCGTCGGTGACCTTTCCGAAGACGGCATATCCGAAGTTGTCGCCGCTGTGGTCAAGGAAGGCATTGTCGGCCAGGTTGATGAAGAACTGTGAGGTAGCGCTGTGAATCTCATTCGTGCGGGCCATGGAGAGAGTGCCCCGCTCATTACGCAGACCGTTGTCGGCCTCGTTTTGGATGGCCGACCGGGTCGGCTTTTCTTCCATCGTCTCCGTCAGGCCGCCTCCCTGGAGGACAAAACCGGAGATGACCCGGTGAAAGATGGTCCCATCGAAGAACCCTTCATCCACATAGTCAAGAAAGTTTTTCGCTGTCACCGGCGCCTGTTCGGAGAAGAGCTCGACGGTGATCTGACCGAGTGAGGTATCAAGAACCACCATTGCCGGCATCCTCCACAGTCACCTGCCCCTTTTCGATAATCACATCATAGGTGTAGCCACCCCCGAAATCCTTGTTGAGGGTCAAATTGCCTTTGACAAGGACCGTATCACCGGCCTTGGCCGTGTCACTCGTTGTAATGGTCAGATCGTTGCTCCCCTCTTGACCGGTACCATCCTGGATATGGACCCAGTTGAATCCCATGATCTGGGGATTGTATTTCACGACCTTCCCCCGGATTATGATCTCTTTCCCTGCAAGCTCGGCCTTCCCGGCAAAAACCTCTTCCACGGTCTTGCCCCCTTCCGCACGGGGAATCCCGGAAAGATCAAGTCCGACGGAATGCTTGCCGGCACCGCCATTCAAAGAGGGATGGCCCGTCGGCATGGCACGCTTTGCCGAAGCCGATGGCGCCGCTCCCCCGGCGTTGATGGCGGGAACAAAATAGACCAGGTCGAAATCCCGGTCCAGGGTTTTGCTGTGGTAATTCGGCATGGGCGCCCCCGGAGGCACGGTAACCGTCTGCCCCACCTTCACCTCAAACTCAGGTGCAGCGGCCCAGACCTTTTCTGTCCCCGTATCGACCTGAACGTAGGTATAGCCGCCGGCATTCATCGCTTCCATGACTTGACCGGTGTGACTGACGGAGGCTGGTGCCTGCACCGGAGCCGATTGGGCGACAGGAGATTGAGTGACGGGAGATTCGGCAACAGGCGCCGCCGCAGGTGTTTCCTCCGCCTTGTTTTCGGACTGCTGGGGTTTACAGCCGGAGAAGAGAAAAAGTGCGACAAGGCAACTCGCCAGAAAAATCCAACAATTTTTCACAATACATTCCTCCATGGAAGGGTTGATGATTTTCCGAAATCGCTAAAATTTTCCGAAATCGTTAAAAACAGATGCGCACTGTAGCATATTTCCAGGGAAGAATACAAGCAATTACGGCGCCTCTCCGACAGCTTTTTCGATCTGATAAACCAGCTGTACACCGGCCTGCACTGTCACTTCTCCGGCTACAATCGGCGGCCCGGCTTCTTCCATCGCGGCCATCATCCTGGGACTGTAGGTATCCGGCCGGATCGTGACGGGTGTCGCAGAGGCGTTATCCAGTTGCAGAGAGAGGACCTGCACCAGTCGGACAGAAGCGGCAGCGGCAAGAGTACGGGCGTCTTCCAGGGCATTTGACGTCGCCTTCCCGATTGCCTCAGCCCGGTATTTCCGCGGATCGGCAAGATCAAAAATAATGGAATCGATCTTATTCGCCCCCGTCTCTCCGGCTGCGCCGATGATGGGACCGGCAAGGTCGATCTTCTGCGTCCGGATGTTCAGCGCATTCCGAACCGTGTAGCCCGTAATCCGGGGCCGCCAGTCCGGCTGCGCATTTCGGGGACGGGGAGACCAATTCGGCCGGACATCGAAGCGGCTGGTCTTGTACTCCTCTTCCGATAGCCCCGTTTTTTGGAGGGCACGGATCACCTTTTCCATGACAACCCGGTTTTCTTCCAGCGCCTGCAGGGCGGTTTTGGCCTCGGTTACGACACCGACTTGCAGCCGGAATTGATTGGCGGGGACCTTCAGGATCGCCTCTCCCCGTACCGTCAGCTGGGGAATCTGCTGTAACGCCTCCCCTTCCGCCGCCATCAAAGGGGGACCGCAGGATAGAATCAGGAAGAAAAAAAAGCTCGGCAATATTTTTAAAGACCTCATACGTTCCTACAAGCAATCAGACGTGCAGC
>CAYQVN010000150.1:0-5650 GCA_964420895.1 uncultured Nitrospirota bacterium
GCCTGAATGTTGCGCCCACCCTTGATCCGGCCCTCTCCCAGATGACCATTGTGACCCGGGGGGACGACCGGATATTAGAACAGATTACGAAACAGTTAAACAAGTTGATCAATGTGATCAAGGTGATTGATTATTCGACGGAGACGAATTATATCAGTCGCGAACTGGTGTTGATCAAGGTTACTGCGAAAGCGGAGCATCGTGCCGAAGCGCTCCGGATTGCCGATATATTCCGGGCCAAGGTGGTCGATGCGAGCCATTCCCATTATACGATTGAAGTGACCGGCAGCGAGGAAAAGGTTAACGGGATGATTAACATGTTAAAACCATTAGGGATTAAGGGAATTGTCCGGACGGGCCTGGTGGCGATGTCCAGAGAACATTAGAGCGGAAACAGAACACGAAGGAGGAGTGACATGAAGATTTACTACGATAAGGACGCAGATCTTGCGGTCTTGAAAAAGAAAAAGATTGCGGTAATCGGGTACGGAAGTCAGGGGCATGCCCAGTCCCAGAACCTGAAGGACAGCAAGATGAATGTCGTTGTCAGTGAAGTCAAGGGATCCAAGGCATGGAAACAGGCGGTCAAAGACGGGATGGAAGTCATGGAAGCTGCCGAGGCGGCCCAGTGGGCCGATGTGATCCAGATCCTGGTGCCCGATGAGATGCAGGCGAGTGTCTATCAGAATTTTATTGCCCCTCATCTCAAAAAGGGAGATATCCTGGGGTTCTCCCACGGTTTTAATATCCATTATGGGCAGATCGTGCCTCCGGCCGATGTGAACGTAATGATGGTTGCGCCCAAGGGGCCGGGGCACCTGGTACGTCATGAGTACCTGCAAAAGAGCGGCGTGCCCTCCCTGATCGCCATCTATCAGAATCCTTCAAAAAATACCAAGAAAGTTGCCATGGCCTATGCCCGTGCGATCGGGGCCGGCCGTGCCGGGATTATCGAGACAACCTTCAAGGAAGAGACGGAGACCGATCTTTTCGGTGAGCAGGCCGTTCTCTGTGGCGGGTGCACGGAAATGGTCATGGCCGGTTTTGAGACCCTCGTCGAAGCCGGATATGCGCCGGAAATGGCCTATTTCGAATGCCTTCATGAACTGAAATTGATCGTCGACCTGATGCAGGAAGGCGGAATCGCCAATATGCGTTACTCCATCAGTAATACTGCAGAGTACGGTGACCTTACCCGGGGCCCGAAGGTGATCGGGGCCGAGTCCCGTGCCGCCATGAAAAAGATTCTCGAGGACATACAGAATGGTGAATTCGCCCGGGAATGGATCCTGGAGAACCGGGCCAATGCACCGGTCCTGAATGCTCTACGCCGTCGCGGAGAAGAACACTCCATCGAGAAAGTAGGCAAGAAGCTCCGTTCCATGATGAGCTGGCTGCAGAAGGAAAAACTGGTGAAAGAGAAGAAATAACAGAACTGGTTATGGATAAAACCGCTGACAAACCGAGAGGAATCCATTTTCTCCCGAATATCTTTACCACGGGAAATCTCTTTCTCGGGTTCTATTCCATCATCGCATCCGTACTGGGCGATTATGAAAGGGCGGCGGTGGCAATCATTCTCGGGGGGCTTTTTGACTCCCTCGATGGGAAGATTGCCCGCTGGACCCATACGACTTCCCATTTCGGTGTGGAGTACGATTCGCTCTCCGATCTGGTGACCTTCGGGATGGCCCCGGCGATCCTGAGTTTTCTCTGGGCACTGAAACCCTTTGGACGGATCGGTTGGTTGGCCTCATTTCTCTTTGTAGTGGCCGGTGCTTTCCGTCTCGCCCGGTTCAATGCCAACGTCGAGGTGGTCGATAAGAAATATTTCGTCGGATTACCAATCCCGGCGGGGGCCGGCGTCATTGCCACGTCCGTGATTGCCTACCATCATATCTTCGGTTATTCGGAATCGGATAAGCCTTTCTGGTTTGTGGTGGTGGTGCTCAGCGTTGCCTTTCTCATGGTCAGCAATATCCGCTACTACAGCTTCAAGGATATTGATCTGGTCAAGCGGCGCCCCTTCAAGATCCTCCTTTTCTCGGTTTTGGGGGCTCTCGTCATTGCGGCGAAACCGGAAATCGTCCTTTTTCTAATGGCCGTGGCCTATGCCTTGTCCGGCGTGGTTGAGGGGGTCCGGCACCGAAAAAGATTTGATGTACTTGACATCGATGACGAAGATGTAGTAAAAGAATATGATCGACAATGAAGAGGAGTAGTAGAAGCTTCCCCTGTTACAGAGAGCCGGTGGCGGGTGCAAACCGGTACAGGGGTCTTCGAACTCGCCTTGGAGTCGCGCAGGGGAACCGTTCCCGGAAGGGACGAAGTAGTCTTCGCCGGTTTGTGACCGTCATCTCACTGAAATGAAGGGCGTAGCGGAGTCAGTTCCCGCTTCGCTGAATCAGGGTGGTACCACGTGGGCTAAGATCTGACCCTCGTCCCTGGCTTATGAGATTTATGAGCTTGAGACGAGGGTCTTTTTTTCCCTTCAAACGAGCAGGGACACCCGAGATGGATGCCATGAAGAAGAACGTTCGAATATTTGACACGACCCTGAGGGACGGAGAACAGTCACCCGGTTGCAGCATGAACCTGGCGGAGAAGATCCGTGTGGCCCGGCAATTGGCCGCCCTGAAGGTCGATATCATCGAGGCGGGGTTTCCCATCGCCTCTCCCGGTGATTTTGAAGCAGTCCGTGAAGTTGCCCGAAAGGTGAAGGGGCCGGTGATCTGCGGTCTCGCCCGGGCCACGGAAAAGGATATCGACCGTGCCTGGGAGGCGGTCCGAGAGGCGGAACGGGCACGGATCCATACCTTTATTGCGACCTCTGATCTCCATCTTCAGTTCAAACTGAAGAAATCCCGGGAGGAGGTCCTGGAACGGGCCGTCTGGGCCGTCCGGCGTGCGAAGCAGTATACGGAGGATGTGGAATTTTCTGCCGAGGATGCCGCCCGTTCCGATGTGGACTATCTCTGCCGCGTGATTGCAGCCGCCATCGATGCCGGAGCAACGACCGTGAACATTCCCGATACCGTGGGCTACGCCATCCCCGACGAATTCGGACGGCTCATCGCCACGATCCGTGAGAAGGTGGAGAATATCGACCGGGCCGTGATCAGCGTCCATTGCCATAACGATCTGGGGCTGGCCGTGGCCAATTCCCTGGCTGCCGTGCAGAACGGCGCCCGCCAGGTGGAATGCACCATCAACGGCTTGGGGGAGCGGGCCGGAAATGCCTCCATGGAAGAAGTCGTCATGGCGATCCGGACCCGGAAGAATCTCTTCGGATTGACGACGAATATCGAGACGGAAAAGATCTTCCAGAGTTCCCGTCTGGTCAGTGACATCACGGGGATGCTGGTTCAGGCCAACAAGGCCGTCGTCGGGGCCAATGCCTTCGCCCATGAGTCGGGGATTCACCAGGACGGTTTCCTCAAGAAACAGGAGACCTATGAGATTATGACGCCTGAGTCGATCGGACTGGCCAAGAGCACCCTCGTCCTCGGGAAGCATTCCGGACGCCATGCTTTTCGCACCCGCCTGGAGGAGATGGGTTACCGACTCAGTGATGAGGAGATCGATCGGGCCTTTGATCGTTTCAAGACCCTGGCCGATGCCAAAAAAGAGATCTTCGATGAGGACATTGTCGCCCTGATTGCCGACGAGGTCTACCGGATCCCCGATATCTATGAACTGGAGTTGATCGAAGCCCACAGCGCCACCGGGGAATCCCCCCGGGCAAAGGTCCGGATGTGTGTCGACGGGGAATGTGTGACGGTGGAGTCGACGGGGGACGGACCTGTCGACGCCGTCTATTCGGCGATCAAGAAGATTGCGAAGAACGACTGCCCCCTCGTCGGCTATTTCGTCAAGGGAATCACCGGCGGGACCGATGCCCAGGGAGAGGTGACGACCCGGGTCCGGGATGGAAAAAAAATCTTCATCGGCCAGGGAGCCGATACGGATATCATCATGGCCTCTGCCAAGGCCTATGTGAATGCACTCAACAGGCTGGAACATTGGAGGCGCAACCGTACCGGTAAATGATTCTGCCGCAAATACCCCATCTGCGGCGTTCCGATTGCTTTTGTCTTCACTGCGGCGTACGAACAAAGTACGCCTCATTCGACAAAAACATCGTGCCTTGCATCTGCGGCATTTGCGACAGAATCTAAGAGGGGCATAGTGCTTGAATCCTCAGCGTATTTCATATACGCCTCCGGTTCTGCGCTCCTCGCGCCTTGTCCCGCAACGAAAGCGGGGCAACTTGAGCCGTCACCACGGGAAAGAAATATTGTCCCGCAGAAGTTTTGTTTTTGATTTTTTTCCCTCCCCCTGCAGGGGGAGGACCAGGGTGGGGGTGAGTTGATTTTTGTCACCCTCCCTGAAGGAGGGTGACAAAAATCATGGGAATGACGATTACGGAAAAGATCCTGGCAGCTCATGCCGGGAAGGAAAAGATCGAGCCGGGCGAGTTGATTACGGCCAAGGTCGACATCGCTCTCGCCAATGACATTACGGCGCCGATTGCGATCAAAAAATTCCGGGAGTCGGGCGCCGAAAAGGTCTTCGACAAGGATTTCATCGCCCTCGTTCCGGATCATTTCTCCCCTAACAAGGATATCGACTCAGCGGAACAGTGCAAGATGCTCCGCGAATTTGCCCGCGAGCAGGACCTGACCCACTACTTTGAGGTCGGCCAGATGGGGGTGGAGCACGCTCTCCTGCCGGAGCAGGGGATTGTCGTTCCCGGCGATGTGGTCATCGGCGCCGATTCTCATACCTGTACCTACGGTGGGCTCGGCGCCTTTTCCACGGGAATGGGCTCCACCGATCTGGGGGCGGCCTTTGTCACCGGCGAAACCTGGTTCAAGGTCCCCGAGTCGATGAAGTTCGTCTACAAAGGGAAGTTGGGGAAATGGGTGGGCGGCAAGGATCTCATCCTCCACACCATCGGGGATATCGGTGTCGACGGAGCCCTCTACCGGGCCATGGAATTTGCCGGCGAGGTGATCGAGAGCCTCCCCATGGCGCATCGGCTCACCATGGCCAATATGGCCATCGAGGCTGGCGGAAAGAACGGAATCATTGCCCCCGATGCGATTACAAAGAAGTATGTCACGGGCCGGGCCCGCCGCAAGCCGGTTTTCTATGCCAGCGATCCCGACGCCCTCTATTGTGATGTCCGGGAATACGACTGTTCGCAGCTCGAACCGAAGGTCGCCTTCCCACACCTGCCGGAGAATGTCCATGACGTGCAGGAGGCGTCGAACATTACCATTGATCAGGTGGTGGTCGGTTCCTGTACGAACGGACGCCTTTCGGATCTTCGCGAGGCGGCCCAGGTGATCCGGGGAAAGAAGGTGGCGAAATATGTCCGGATGATCGTCATTCCGGCTACGCAACGGATCTACCAGGCGGCCATGAAGGAAGGGCTCCTCGATGTTTTCATTGAAGCGGGAGCGGCCGTCAGTACTCCCACCTGCGGTCCCTGCCTGGGAGGATACATGGGGATCCTCGCCAAGGGGGAGCGGGCTGTGGCCACGACGAACCGGAACTTCGTCGGACGGATGGGGCACCCTGAAAGTGAAGTCTATCTCTCCAATCCCGCCGTGGCAGCCGCGTCGGCCGTGACGGGGCGGATTAC
>CAYQVN010000151.1:0-5600 GCA_964420895.1 uncultured Nitrospirota bacterium
TACAGACAGATCGAACCCTTGGCTTCCACCGTGAGTTCGATCAGGCTCATTGCCCCGGCAGCCCGGACCCCCGGCAGGAGGTCCGCTTCCTTCACCTTCTTGTTCGCCATGGTCTGGCTGCAGCACTGGATCTCGACCCCTAAGTCAAGGGCTTCCTCGACCCGTTGGGACAGGCTGGGTACGCCTGGTTGGGGGGTCTCCTTCTCTTCAATGGCCCCCTTGACCATGACATCGACCCCTGACTGGATACAGTACAGCACCGTCCGGTAGTCGGCTGCTGCTGCGAGGCTTGCGAACATGAAGGCCGATCGAGTTCGAGCGATGTTGTCAAAGCCGGAGGCCAAGAGCACGACGTATAAGTTATCCGTGCTTTTGCCCCCGGCATTATCGGTGGACTGTTCTTTCTTCTCTTTGATCATTGGACCTCCAGCTTTGTTTTGATCTCCACCGGCCGACCCAGAGTGATGCCGACGGGAGAGGTCTTCAAAACATGTTCATGGAGTTCTTCCAGTGCTTTGGCATCGGTTTTTCCTTTGAGCTTGACCGTAGCCGTGATGTTTTTGTACCCGGGGAGCTTGTCCATGTGGAGATCCTCCGGCGGCTCCAGACCGAGGAATCCCGGCAGATCAATTTCCCCTTCCAGGTCGATGTTGATGTCTTCCAGTTCGATCCCCCGGGCCGCCGCGTTCATGGCGTAGCCGATGGTCAGGCAGGCGCCATAGGCCTGAAGGACCATCTCTACCGGGTTGGCCGCGGTATCGGTCCCGCAGAGCATCTCCGGTTCGTCTGCCAGGAGGGAAAAGTCACGGGAACAGGTCCATACCTTGAAGCCCCCTTTCCATTTCGTGTTGGCCTTCCAGACGGTCTTTCCCGCCGACCAGTTCTGCTTGACCCCTTCGACGGTAGCCCCCATCTTTTCCAGGTCGAGTCCATTGAGCATTGTCATGATGATACCTCCCTTGTGATTGTGAATATAATGGAAAATGAACGATTGGTAAAGTATTGTGCAAGTCTTGTACCAAATCTTTTTGCAAGGGAAGTCTGATAGCTGTGCTTGGGTGAGCTTTCCTGTAAGGGCTCTGCAAAGAAGGAGGTAAGGGGTTGATTTATTATATGATTCTCATCTGCCGGATTCCAGGGGAAAATAAAGGGGCAATCTCTTTTCTTTGCCCGTCTGTGCTGTGAGTTGTTCTATTTTGTGTTTGATAGGAGTTAAAAAGGTTTTCGGCGGGGAAAGATTGCAGATTGCAATGTTTCCCAGGGTTGTGCCGGGGCGGAACGCCTCGACCAGTCCCTATTGTCCATGAAAGAGGGAAGAAAAAGATTGCAGAATGCAATCACTCCTTCTTTTTCAGCTTCCTCCACAAGGTTGACGTGTCGATGCCCAGAATTTTCGCAGCCTTCTTTTTGTTGCCCTGCACCATGTTCAGCACCTTCAGAATGTGGGCCTTTTCCATAACATCGAGGGACCAATCCCCTTCGGGAAAATCTTCATTGAGGGTCAGCGCGACGGGGAGGTCCTCCAGTTGGATTGTATCTCTTTCAGATACGGCAACGGCCCGCTCGATGGCATTCTCCAGTTCCCGCACGTTTCCGGGCCAGGGATGACGCAGGAGGGATTCCATCGCCTCCCCGGAGATCCCCCGGATGTTCTTTCCCGTTCTTTTCGTAAATCGCCCCAGGAAATGCCGGGCCAGAAGGGGAATATCCTCGCCTCTTTCCCGGAGGGAAGGAAGAGCGATCCGGATAACATTCAGTCGGTAGAAGAGGTCTTCCCGGAACTCTTGCATCCTTACCGCCTCCCCAAGATCCTGGTTGGTCGCTGCGATGATCCGGACATCGACGGTAACGGGAGTGGGGCTTCCCACCTTGAAGAAGGTCCCATCCTGGAGGACCCGGAGGAGCTTCGCCTGGAGGGAGGGGCTCATGGCTTCCACTTCGTCCAGGAAGAGGGACCCGCCGTGGGCCTCTTCAAAAAGCCCCTTTCGCTCTGAGGTGGCACCAGTAAAGGCCCCTCGTGTATGGCCGAAGAATTCCGATTCGAGGAGCGACTCGGGAATGGCGGCACAGTTGATGGAGATGAAGGGTTTCTCCTTGCGGAAACTGTTGTAGTGGATGGCCCGGGCGATCAGCTCCTTGCCCGTTCCGCTCTCGCCTGCGATGAGGATACTCGAGGGCATGTCGGTGATCTTCCGAACGAGATGGAGAACCTCGTCCATTTTATTGCTGCAGGAGATGATCCCCCGGAAATCGAAGTAGCGGTTCTTGAGATCCGCCTTGTTCCTTGTCTTCTCGAAGATCTGGGCATTCTCGATGGCCAGGCTCAGCGGCACCGTGGCGGCCCGGAGGATGTTGAGACGATCCGGATCGGGGAGGTAAGGTGTATGGGTGATTACGCAGAGGACGCCGATCACCTTTCCCTTGGCCTTGAGAGGAAGACCTGCATAGAATTCCATCCCTTCCTGTCGGATCGCTTCCCGGGTAAAGCGGGGGTCGTCCGAGGCCCGGCCGGGGATGATGACTTCCTGGTCACACTGGGCGATCTTGCCGCACATGCATTCCCCGACCTTGACCTTCTTTTCAGAGAGATCCTTGACTGCGGAATCACTGAGGTTCCGGAAGGAAACGGGAATCATCTCCATGGTGGTGTCATTGATGACATAGATGACACCGGAATCGACCCCCATGAAGTCGATGATCCGGGAGAGCGCCTTTTCGAGGATCGGCTTCAGTTCCAAAGTCTGCCCGACGGTGAGGGCGATCTCGTAGAGGACGGCCAGGCTGCGATATTGACGTTCCAGGTCGTTCGAGGTTTCGGGAAGGCCCGGGATCCTCCCCTCCATCAATGGATTCCCCACGGTGTAGCTCCTGTCATGAGAGTTACAATTCACTTCTAACTTTAGAAGCTTACCTCAGATGATGGGGAAAAGGCAAATCTTCGGGAGAGCCGCTGACGTTTTTGCCTCCCTTGTGGTATATTATGACGGAGGATGAGAAGGGAAGGAGAGTGACCATGTGGAACTATTCGGAAAAGATGATGGACCATTTCCTCAACCCCCGGAACGCCGGGGAGATCGAGAATCCTGACGCCGTGGCGGAAGTGGGGAACATCACCTGTGGCGACGCCCTACGTTTGACCCTCAAGATCGATGAAGGCGAGCGGATCGTCGATGCAAAATTCCAGACCTTCGGTTGCGGGAGCGCTATCGCCTCGTCGTCTGCCTTGACGGAGATGGTCAAGGGGATGACTCTGGACGAGGCGGCCAAGGTCACCAACAAGGAGATTGCCGCCTATCTGGAAGGCCTTCCCCCGGAAAAGATGCACTGCTCCGTCATGGGGATGGAGGCCCTGGAGGCGGCCATCAACAATTATCGGGGGATCAAGGAACCTGCTGAGGTCCTCGAAGGGGAGATCGTCTGCAAGTGTTTCGGCGTGACCGACAAAAAGATTGAACGAGTTGTCCGGGAGAACAACCTGAAAACCGTCGATGATGTGACCCACTACTGCAAGGCCGGCGGTGGGTGCGAGGAGTGCAAACCGCAGATCGCCGAAATCCTGGAACGGGTTGGCCGGGAGATGCGGCCACCCTCCGGTGCGGAGCGGCGCCATGTTGACCGTGGGAAGTTGACGAACATCGAGAAGATGCAGCGGATCATGGAGACCATCGAACGGGAGATACGACCGGCCCTCAATGCCGACGGCGGCGACATTGAACTGATCGACATCGAAGGGGACCGGGTGCAGGTGGCCCTCCGGGGCAGTTGTGCCGGCTGTGCCGCATCCTCCATTACTCTCAAGATGAGCGTTGAGACGAAGCTTAAGGAATTCGTTTCTGATGCGATCACTGTAGAAGAGGTGGTGTCATGAAAACGGTCTACATGGACAACAATGCCACAACGAAGGTCGACCCGAAGGTGGTGGAGGTGATGACGCCTTACTTCACGGAATTCTACGGGAACCCCTCCAGCATGCACCTCTTCGGTGGGCAGGTGGGCGAGGCCCTGACCCGGGCGAGACAGCAGGTGGCGGACCTCATCGGGGCCGATCCATCGGAAATCCTCTTTACGAGCTGCGGGACCGAGAGCGACAATACAGCGATCCGGGGGACACTTCACTCCTACCCCGAGAAGCATCACATCGTGACGACCCGGGTGGAGCATCCCGCCGTGCTGACCCTCAGCAAAGAACTGGTCCGGGAGGGCTGCAGCGTGACGGAACTCCCCGTCGACCGGCAGGGGGAACTCGATCTCGACCAGCTCCGGGAGGCGATCACTCCCTACACGGCGATTGTTTCCGTCATGTATGCCAACAACGAGACGGGGGTCATCTTCCCCGTGGAGGAGATCGCCGAAATCGTTCATGAGAAGGGGGCGGTCTTTCACTGCGACGCCGTGCAGGCCGTGGGGAAGGTTCCCATCGACATGAAAAAGAACCGGATCGATCTCCTCTCGATCTCGGGTCATAAGCTCCATGCCCCCAAGGGGGTCGGCGCTCTCTATGTCCGGCGGGGGACACGGTTCCGCCCCTTCCTGATCGGGGGGCATCAAGAACACGGTCGACGAGGGGGAACTGAGAATGTCCCCTCCATCATTGGATTCGGCAAGGCCTGTCAACTTGCGTCTGAGGCCATGGAGGATGAGAATACGCGGGTTCGAGCCCTTCGAGACCGGCTCGAGACGGGGCTTCTGGAAAAGGTTCCGAGGGCCATGCGAAACGGCCATCCAGATCACCGTCTTCCCAACACGGCGAACATCAGTTTTGAGTATATCGAAGGAGAGGGGATCCTCCTTCTCATGAGTCGCGACGGGATCGCCGCTTCTTCCGGGTCGGCCTGCACCTCGGGATCCCTCGAGCCCTCCCACGTCCTCCGGGCCATGGGGGTTCCCTATACCTGCGCCCACGGATCGATCCGCTTTTCTTTGAGTCGTTTCAATGCCGAAGAGGAGGTCGACTACATCCTCGAGAAACTCCCGCCCATCATTCAACGACTGAGGGAACTTTCTCCCTACTGGCAGCGGCGGGACCGGATGCCGGCAATGTAGAGGGACTATTTGTCTCTTGAATTCAACTAGTAAGTGCAACTTTGGCAGCAGGTCTAATGGGAGATGGATCGGTAAAATCCATTGCATATGCGGGTGTCGGGGCACGGCGTGCCGTATCCCTACACCTTCTCCCCGACCCGGGAGATCTCGCCGATCGGGTGGACCGTGATCCTGTCATGGAGGGGATAGGATTTCTCCCCGGGATAGATGACCCAGAGATGCGCGAGGGAGAGTTCCTGCAAAGCGGAGCGCATGGAAGGGGTGAAACGCGGCGCGTCCTGATATTTGAATTCCACGCAGAAGAGTGAACCATGAAATTTTAACATCGCAAGTTAATTTTTCATGGTATGCGTTTTTCAGGTTTTCGGAGGGGACGATCCGTTCCGTCAAGCAGCGGGATCGTTCTCGATCTCCCATCCGGGGAAGACCAGGACGGCCGGGTGGCACTTCAGCGCTCGGGCAATCACCTTGGCCCGTTCCACCCCCAATCGGACACGATCATTCTCGATGGCCGAGATCGTCGATTGCGGGATCCCGGTTTTCTCCGCCAATGCATT
>CAYQVN010000152.1:0-5579 GCA_964420895.1 uncultured Nitrospirota bacterium
CGGGGAACACGGGGGGACACGGGGAGAAACAAAACCTGACTCTCGCCAAGATCGCTAAGGTCGCCAAGAAATCAAATACAGAGAAATAGAATGCAAAGAGAAAAATGCCCCCAATGGTTCTTTGCGTTCTTCGCGTTCTTTGCGAGAGAAAGGTTTTATGGGTTCTGCATTGGATTTTGCTTTGTGCTTAACCGATCCGGGGTTTCTCTTTCTCTTAATCTTCATCATAATCTTAATCCCTGTCGGAGAAAGCGGAGAACCTCTTCCATATCGGGGGGAATCGGGGCGGTGAATTCCCTGTATTCCCCCGTCCGCGGGTGGGTGAAGCCTAAGATGTGGGCATGGAGCATCTGGCGGGGGACGGTGCTTTCCCGGTTTCCCATGCGGACCGCCCCCGGCTTTTTGCCGCCGTAAACGGAATCGCCGATAATGGGGTAGTGAAGATGGGAGAGATGGACCCGGATCTGGTGAGTCCGGCCGGTCTTGAGGCGAAGGGAAAGGAGGGTGAACCCCTCAAAACGTTCCTGTACACGGTAGAGGGTGACGGCCTCTCTCCCTCGGGAGGGATGAACAGTCATCTTTTTCCGGTGACGGTCGTGGCGGCCGATGGGCTCCTCGATCTTCCCGGAGTCGTCCCGCACATTGCCACGCACCACGGCGAGGTAGATTTTCTTGACCTGCCGGTTCTTGAGTTGGGCGGAAAGGCTCTGGTGTGCGGTGTCGTTCTTGACGGCCACCATGACGCCCGAGGTCTCCTTGTCGAGGCGGTGGACGATCCCCGGCCGTTCCACGCCGCCGATGCCGGAGAGATCCCGGCAGTGATGGAGGAGGGCGTTCACCAGGGTCCCTTCAGTATTTCCCGGGGCCGGATGGACCACCATGCCGGCCGCTTTGTTGAGAACGATCAGGTCGTGATCTTCATAGAGGATGTTGAGAGGGATGTCGTCGGGCACAAGGTCGAGAGGCTCCGGTTCCGGCAGGATAATGGCGATGATTTCTCCTCCGGAAAGTTTCGTGTGGGATTTCACGGCGGCGCCATTGACAAGGATATGGCCGGTGTGGATCAGGTCCTGGATTCGGGAACGGGAGAGTTCCCCCGTCGGTCCGAATTGTGCGAGAAAAAGATCGATTCGTTTTCCTTTTCCCTCCGGAGGGATCCGGAGGGTTATCTCCTGCGGCACGGCAGTCCTTTCTATTGCATGAAACCCCTTCCGTTAAAGCTTCTTCAGCCTGCGCGCTTTTGCCCGTTCTTTTTTCGATTTGCGGTGGGGGTTCCCCTTCTTCCGGGTATTAAGCTTTCCCGGTTTTTCTTCCTCCTCGGTCCCCCCCTTGAGCGCCAGATATTCCACCATCTCCAGACGACCCATGAACTCGGGAGAGCCGATCACGGCAGCGCCGGACCGTTCCACGTCATCGGCAACCTCCCGGTCGGAGGTAACTACCACGCAGGAACCACCCCATTCCCGGGCCAGTCGCATAATGACCTGATCGGCCTTCTCACCCAGTTTCGAGTAGATGACGGTGATCCCCTTGACCCGTTCCCTCCTCTCCGTCGGCATGCCCCCATCATAGCCGTCAAAGACAACTGTCACGGTATGCCCCTTCAGCCGTTTATAACGTCGCAGGGCCTCCAGGAGAGCTTCGCTTTCCTCCCCGTCGGGTCTTCGGGAAGGGGGGAAGGCATGGATGAGGTTGTAGCCGTCGATGAGCAGTCTCGACATGGCGGTTTCTCCCGGTGGCACCGATCCGGTTTATCTATTGTTCCCGCAGGGTCTTCTTTAGTTCCTCCAACAGGTCCCGGACCAGGTCATATCCCAGCATCCAGAAGGTCTGGTCGTTCACGTCAATTCCGATTTCGGCCAGAAGGTTCGGCGGGCTGTCGGCTCCCCCCGAGGCGAGGAGGTCGAGATAGCGGGGGACAAAGGCGTCCCCCTCTTCCTGGTATTTCTTGAAGAGGGAGAGGACCAGCAGTTCGCCGAAGACATAGCTGTAGCAGTAGAAGCGGGAATGGATGAAATGACTGATGTAGCTCCATCCCCAGCGGTAGGCGGGGATCATCTCCACGGCATCGCCGAAGAGGCGGCCATTTTCCTCCCACCAGAAATCACAGAACTCCTCCGGCGTGAGGAGCTTTTCCTTTCGTTTGTCATGGGTCTTCTGCTCGAAGCGGGTGAGGACGTTCTGGCGGAAGGTGGTGGCGATAATGTCCTCGATCTTGGCGCAGAGGATGGCCGTACGCACTGCGGGGTCATCTTCCTGAGACAAAAGACGCTTTGTCAGCAGCATCTCTCCGAAGACGGAGGCCGTCTCCGCCATGGGAAGGACGGCGTCGTAATTCACCAGTCGCTGTTTGCCGGCCAGGGTGAAATGGATCCCGTGCCCCAGTTCGTGGGCCAGGGTTGCCACGTCCCGGAGGTTCCCCGTGAAGTTCAGGAGGACATAGGGGGGGAGCGTGGGGGTCAGCCCGGCGCAGAAGGCGCCGCCCGTTTTCCCGGGACGGATGGCCGAATCGATACGGGTCTCCTCGAAGAACCCCTCGGCGACCTGCCTCATCTGCGGATCGAAGGCCCCGAAGGCAGAAAGGACCATTGCCTTGGCTTCGGGGAAAGTGTAGGACTTATTCACCTCGGCCACGGGGGCGTAGACATCGCAGTTCTTCAGTTTATTTATCCCCAACAGTTCGGCCTTGAGACGGAAATATTCCTGGGCCAGGGGGTAGTTCTCTTCACTGACGGCCATCATCGACTCGATCGTTTCATGGGACAGTTCATTGGTCAGGTGAGTGGCCGTAATGGGGGTGTCGTAACCCCGGAGGCTGCATTCCCCGCCATGATCGAGAAAGATATTGTTGAAGACCGACGTGAGCACCAGGGCATTCTCCTCGTGGCGCTCTAAAAAGGCTGAAAAGGCCCGCTCCCGCAGTTCGGCCTCGGGACGGTGGAGCATGGCCAGTAGCTCCTCGCCGGTATACTCGCGCTCCTCCCCTTCGAGGTCCAGGCGGTACCGGAAGGAGGCCGTCAACTCCTCAAAGAGTTGGGAAAAGGCGTGTTTGCCGGTGACGTCCTTCAGGTTGATGGCCTGTTCCTCCCCTTCAGAGAGGGTGTAGGGTTTGAAGACCCGGACATGGCGGAGGTAGTGGCGGTATTCCGCCAGGGAGGCGTCCTGGATCAGTTGCTCGAAACGGTCTTCGGGAAGGGCGACGATCTCCAGTTCATAAAAGAGGATCTCATGACGGAGGGCGGCGAAGAACTCCCGGCATTTCTGGACCAGTTCCTTGTGGGCGGGGTTTTCCGTATCTGCGGCGAAGAGGAGCTGGGAATACCAGTAGGGCTTCAGGGCCTGCTCCTGTATTGCCTCAATTTCCCGGATCGAGTCCAGGAGTTCCTCCGAGGTAAATCCCTCTTCGGCAATCCTGCCGTGATAAGTTTCCCGGAAGCGGTGTACGGCCTTTTCGGCTTTTCCCATGTCGGTATCGATGGCCGGATCCGTTGGCGAAGCATAGAGCCTCGACAGGTCCCAGCGGGACGTTTCAAGATTCTGGGTCATAATAGAACTCCGTGGTTATACATTAAACTTGAAGTGAACGATCTCCCCGTCCCGGACGGTGTAGTCTTTCCCTTCGAGGCGCAGTGTCCCTGCCTCCCGTGCCTTGGCAAAGGAGCCGGCGGTGATGAAATCGTCGAAGGTGATGGCTTCGGCCTTGATGAAGCCCCGCTCGATGTCGGAGTGGATTGTCCCGGCGGCCCGGACGGCCGGCGTTCCCCGGGGGATTGTCCAGGCCCGGACCTCGTCCTCCCCGGCCGTGAGGAAGGAGATCTGCCCCAAAAGATCGTAACAGGAATGGATCAGCCGCTCCATGGCCGACTCGGAAAGGCCCAGATCCTCCATGAAGAGGGAGGCTTCCTCCGGCGGGAGCTGCCCGATCTCCATCTCAATTTTTGCCGAGAGGAGTTCAACCCGGCTCTTTTCGCCGGGAAAGCGGGCGGCGATCTTTTCCGCAAGGGAGCCCGCCTTTTCCGTGGCGAGGTCGCTCTCTCCGATATTCAGGACGATAATGAGGGGCTGCAGTGTCAGAAAGCGATAGCCCCGAATCAGTTTCTCCTCTTCTTCTTCGATCACGATGTCCCGCAGGGGCTTTTCTCCCTCGAGGGCCTCCCTACATCGGTCGAGGATCGCCTTTTCCTTTTCGTGTTTCTCCCGTTCCACCCCCTTCTTCAGGGCCGCCTCCACTCGTTCGAGCCTTTTTTCGATGATGGCCAGGTCGCTCAACATCAGTTCTACCTCGAGGTCCTCCACATCTCGGAGGGGATCAGTGGCCCCCGAAGGATGGGGAACGGCGGCGTCCTCGAAGGCCCTGACCACATGGACCAGGGCATCCACCTCTCTCGCCCGTTTCAGGAAATCGGTGACCTTCGCCCCTTCGGCGACGCTCCCCCGGGGCAGGCCCGGAAGATCGACGAACTCGACGACGGCATGGGTGGTCTTCTTCGGCGTAAAGATCTCGCTCAACCGGTCGACCCGGGAGTCGGGGACCTTGACGATCCCGATATTCGCCTCCACGCCGGTCTGATGATAAGGGGCGGTCTCAGCTTCTCCCTTCGTGAGGGCGTTGAAGAGGGTGGTTTTGCCGCCGTTGGGGAGCCCCACGATTCCGATGATCATTTTCGCTCCATGGGAAAGCCAATAAAGTGAATAAACCGGGTTATCTTAACCGATTCATGAGCCCATCTCAATAAAAAATGAAAAATTAAAAACCAACAATCAAAAAAAAGGACCACGGAGTGCACGAGGGCACGGTGAAAAACAAGAACTGAAGGCACAGAGAGGCATCGTATTTCGCTTGCTCTTAATCATAATCTTACTCTTACTCTTAATCTTAATCAGAAATCTTGAAAGAATGGATTAAGATTAAGAGTAAGATTACGATTTAAGGTAGTAGCATGGGGCTTGCCCCACCGGATGGAACTACAAGGTAAATCCCACGCTGCAATCTGAGAAATGCGCTTCAGCCGAAAGTGAGGTATATTCAGGATATACAAAACCCTATATTCAGGTTGTGAACCAACCCGACTGGTCAATGACAAGGGAGGGTGGGGAGATGAAAAAGAATACCCTTGGGAGGAAGGACCGGCTGATCCGGGAGAAATGTCACGACACCTATAAGGAGAAGGGGAAGCCGTCGGAACCGACGCACTGTACCGAGTGTCACGCTGTTTTCGCCCGGGGACGATGGTCCTGGGCGAAACCGGAAAAGGGGGCCCATCCTGTGGTCTGCCCGGCCTGCCGCAGGATCGCCGACCGTTTCCCGGCCGGGTACATCGAACTGAGAGGAAATTTCCTGAAAGGGCATCGTGCAGAGATTACTCAACTGATCCTGAACGTGGAAGAACAGGAAAAGACGGCCCGTCCTCTGGAACGGATCATGTCGATGAAAGAGGAGGGAAATCAGTCAGTCATCATGACCACGGGGATTCACCTGGCTCGCCGTATCGGCGAGGCCCTTGCCCGTTCCTATAAGGGGGAGTACTCCTTCCGCTATGGTGACGGGGAGGAGAACCTCCGGGTCTACTGGGAGCGGT
>CAYQVN010000153.1:0-5564 GCA_964420895.1 uncultured Nitrospirota bacterium
GAGGCGTATTTTTCATACGTTGAGGATTTGAGCACCGCAACACCTCAAGAGACCTGAATATAATAGCCGCTGAAAGCGGCAAAGATAGATCTAAAGCGGGGCACGCCGAAGGCGTAACCAGTCATGCGGGAAAAGAGAGGTGACCTGAGTCGTTACAAAAATTCTTTTATTTATTGGAAGGATATGGTAGTTTTTTTAGTTTACAGATCCAAAACAAGACTTGAAGGCCACTGACGAAAATGATCCAAGTTGATTTTACCAAGATGCAGGGGACAGGCAACGATTTTATCGTGATCGACGGTCGGAAGATCGACCCGTCACCGGTCATTAAGCAGGCCCATCGTCTTTGTGACCGGAAGTTCGGGATCGGTGCAGACCAGCTCCTTTTGATCCGGTCTTCCGAGAAGGCCGATTTTAAGATGCAGATCTTCAATGCCGACGGCTCGGAAGTCGAGATGTGCGGGAACGGGATCCGCTGTTTTGCGAAATATCTCAAAGACCGGGGCCTGACGACAAAAGAGACCCTCCCCGTGGAGACAACGGCAGGCATCATGACCCCCACGTTCCACGGCGAAGTGGTCGCTGTCGACATGGGCGAACCGATCCTCGACGGACTGCAGATTCCCGTCCGTCTCGACGGAGAGGTCATCTCCCGACCGACGGAAATCGCCGGTCAAGAATGGAAGATCACCTGCGTCTCCATGGGGAATCCCCATTGCATCATCGAGGTGGAAGGTCTGGATGATTTTCCCGTGGAGAAGTTCGGACCCGTCATCGAAACCGACCCCCTCTTTCCGAACCATACGAACGTGGAATTCATTGAAGTGATCAACGACTCCGAACTCAGGATGCGCGTCTGGGAACGGGGGGCGGGAGAGACCCTCTCCTGTGGGACCGGCGCCTGTGCCGCAACGGTTGCATCCGCCCTCAACGACTGGACCGGTCGGAAGGTGCAAATACATCTTGCGGGCGGCATCCTGCAGATTGACTGGAGGGAGGACAACCGGGTGATTCTCACCGGCCCGGCCGAGGAGGTTTTTAGGGGAGTCATTAATCTGTAAGGACAGAAACAGAAGGGGTCAAGGGGTCAAGGGGTTAAGGGTTTGCACTTCACTTTGCCCCTTGAATCCTTTTCCCCTTCTATTATTAATTTCTTATCCACCCGACAGGAGCAGGAGCTTTAAAAGGGAGAGAAGTACAATGTCCGTTCCAGCCGCCTTTTGCGCCGCCTGTGGAAAAGAGATGTTTCCCGAGGCACGATTTTGCACTTACTGCGGAACGGCTCAACGGGAGGGCGGAACCACCCCGCAGGCTTCCGCTTCACTTCGCGTCTCGGAGATCCGGCGGGTCGGGGTCTGGTCCGTAGTGAAATTCGCCTTCATGGTCCATGCCGTCATCGGCCTGATCTTCGGTATCATTTTCGCCGCCGTCGGCACAGCCGGTCTCTCTCTCTTTCCCGAAAGCCGGCTTTTGCCCTTCGGGGCCATCCCCTGGATGGGCGCCATTGTCGTGATTCCGCTGATCTACGGCCTGATCGGTGCTTTGCTCGGTTTCTGTGCCGGATCGACGTACAACCTCCTCGCCTGGGGCATCGGGGGGATCCGGATCATGCTGAAAGAATCGTAAAATTTCTATGCCAAAGGAGAAGACATGTTTCACGGCACACTCCCTGCAATCATCACCCCCTTTCAGGCCAATGGGGAAATCGATGAGGAAGGCCTGCGCAGCCTGATTGATTTTCTCATCGAAAACGGCGTCAACGGCATCGTCCCCTGCGGGACCACCGGCGAATCGGCCACCCTGACCCACGAGGAGCACAAAGAGGTCGTCCGCATCACCGTCGAGGCGGCCAACCGGCAGGTGCCGGTCCTTGCCGGGACCGGGTCCAACTCCACGGCGGAGACCGTCGACCTGACACGGGCTGCAAAAAAGGCCGGCGCCGACGGGGCGCTGCTCATCTCACCGTACTACAACAAACCGACGCAGGAGGGGATCTACCGGCACTACAAGAGGATTGCCGAAGAGACCGCCTTCCCACTCGTCCTCTATAACGTCCCGGGAAGAACCTCCCTGAATATCCTGCCGAAGACGGTGGCACGCCTTTCGAAAATCGGGGAGATCATCGGTATCAAGGAGGCCTCGGCCGACCTGTATCAGATCAGCCGGATCATCGAGCAGAGCGAAGAGGGGTTCCTCGTCCTGTCGGGAGACGATTTTACCGTCCTGCCGACCCTCGCCATCGGTGGGACGGGGGTCATTTCCGTCGTCGCCAACGTGGCACCGAAAGAGATGTCGGAGATGGTACGGGCCTTTTTCAAGGGGGACCTCGACACCGCCCGGGATTTGCACTACAAACTGCTCGAACTCATGGGGGCCATGTTCCTGGAGACCAACCCCCTCCCGGTCAAGACCGCCCTGCACCTCATGGGGAAATGCGAAGAAATCTTCCGTCTCCCCCTCTGCCCCATGGGAGAAGGAAACCGCGCAAAGCTGGCAGTCACATTGAAAGATTACCAACTTCTCTGAAAAGGAAAGGATCATCACGAAAGATGAAGAAACTCGATTCAACCTCCGCCGGATTTCACGAGGAACTGCACCGCTTCCGGCGGCGGGGCGGTGAGATCCCCCCGCAGGTTCTCGAAGACGTGCAGAAGATTATCGGCCGGGTCAGCGAGGAGGGAGATGCCGCGCTTTTTGAGTTTACCCGGAAATTCGACGGTTTTCCCCTCGACCGGACCAATCTGGAGATCTCCCGGGGAGAGATAGAAGAATCCGCTCAAGGGGCCGACCCTCAGGCCATCGCATGGTTGGAGCATGCCGCAAAGCGTATCCGGATCTTCCATGAAAAGCAGCAGGAATCGACCTGGACCTACACGGACGATGATGGTGTCGAACTGGGTCAGATCGTCCGCCCCCTCAAACGGGTGGGGATCTATGTCCCCGGCGGCAAAGCCGCCTATCCCTCATCGGTCCTGATGAACGCCGTGACCGCAAAGGTGGCCGGTGTTTCAGAGGTCATCATGGTCACCCCCACCCCGAAGGGAGAGATCAACCCCCATGTACTCGCTGCCGCCCGAATCGCCGGCGTCGACCGGATCTTCCGTGTCGGCGGTGCCCAGGCCGTGGCCGCATTGGCCTATGGGACCGAAAGCATTCCCCAGGTCGACAAGATCGTCGGACCGGGCAACATCTACGTCGCCCTCGCCAAGAAACTCGTCTTCGGCATCGTTGACATCGACATGATCGCCGGCCCCAGTGAGATCCTGGTACTTGCCGACGAGACGGCCAATCCCGACTTTATCGCCGCCGATCTTCTCTCCCAGGCGGAACATGACGAACTGGCCTGGCCGATCCTGGTCTCCACCTCCCGCTCTCTCATCGATGCCGTGGAACAGGCCATCGAAAGACAACTGGCGGACCTGCCCCGCCGGGAGATCGCCCGAAAATCGCTCGACCGGTTCGGTTCCCTCATCTATGTGTCCGATCTCGCTGAAGGGGCTCGTGTCGCCAATACCATCGGGCCGGAACATCTGGAGGTCATGACCGCAGCGCCGAAGGAAATCCTGGGAAGCCTGGAGAATGCCGGGGCCATCTTCTGCGGCCCCTTCACGCCGGAGCCGGTGGGCGATTATATGGCCGGACCGAACCATGTCCTGCCCACCGGAGGGACCTCCCGCTTCTTCTCCCCCCTCCATGTGGGGGATTTCTATAAACGTTCAAGCCTCCTCTCCTTCACTGAGACAGGCTTTCGCAAGATCGCCGACGACACGATCGGGCTGGCGGAACTGGAAGGATTGCCGGGGCACGCCCGCTCCGTCCGTCTCCGGAAGGATGCCCTGAAAGGATAGAGAGTCCATGACAAACCCTCTCGATCACCTGCGGCCGGAGATCCGCACCCTCGCCCCCTATACCCTTACGCACAAAGAGGCGCGGGTCAAACTCGATGCCAACGAGAGCCCCTTTGGTCCTTCAGAGGAGATCCAGGGGGAAATCGAAGCGCAGCTTGCCGGGATTGCGATCCACCGTTATCCCGATCCCGATGCTACGACGCTGAAATCTGCCCTCGCAGGTTTCCTGCAGATCCCGGCGGACCGTCTCCTCCTCGGGAACGGATCGGATGAACTGATCGGATACCTCATTACGACCTTTGCTGGAAAGGGAGGGGGGGTTCTCTATCCCACGCCCACCTTCTCCATGTACGGGATCATCGCGGCGTCCTTAGGCCAGAAAACGATCGAGATCCCCCTGGAGAAAGATTTTCAGATCACAACGGACCGGTTCCTTGCGGCCCTCCGGAAGGTCTCACCGGAAATCATCTTCCTCGCCTCTCCAAACAACCCGACGGGCCGGGAATTCCCGGAAGAACTGGTGATCCCCGTCCTGAAAGAAACCGATGCCGTCGTCGTCCTCGATGAGGCCTATATCGATTTTGCCGGCCATGACGGCTATCTGCGACTCCTCGACCAATATCCGAATCTCGTCATCCTCCGGACCCTTTCCAAAATCGGCATGGCGGCCCTCCGCCTCGGGATCCTGACGGCCTCCCCCGAGATCCTGCGGGAGGTGAACAAAGTCCGCCTCCCTTACAACATCAACACCTTTTCACAGACGGCTGCGACCGTCCTGCTCCGGCACGAACGATCCCTCCGGGAACAGATCGCAACCATCGTCTCAGAACGGGACCGGCTTTTTGCCGCCCTGTTGAAGACCCCTCAACTTAGTCCGATCCCCTCTACGGCAAATTTTATCCTTTTCAGGACCGATGAAGCGGACCGACTCTTTGATCACCTCCTCCAGGCAGGGATCCTGATTCGAAATCTGAATGCTCCCGGCCCACTTGCAGGGTGTCTCCGGGTGACCATCGGGACACCGGAGGAGAATGAAGAATTTCTCAGTCATCTTCAGAACTTTTTTCAGGGAGGAAAATAATGGCACGCACCGCAAAGGTTGCCCGGAAAACCGGCGAGACATCGATCAAGGTCACCCTGAAACTGGATGGACAGGGGATCTACAAGATCGACTCGCCCATCCCTTTTTTAAACCACATGCTGGAACTCTTCACCCGGCACGGCCTCTTCGACCTCACCCTCGCAGCGACAGGGGATACGGAGGTTGACTTTCACCACACCGTAGAGGATGTCGGGATTTGTCTCGGTAAAGCCTTTGAAAAGGCCCTGAGCGACAAAAAGGGGATCGTGCGCTACGGTCATGCCGCCGTCCCCATGGACGAGACCCTCACCCAGGTGACCGTTGATCTCTCGGGCAGGCCCTACCTGAAATTCCAGGCGGAACTTCCGAAGGAAAAGGTGGGCGAATTCGATCTGGAACTGGCCGAGGAGTTTTTCCGGTCCTTTACCAATCACATCAAGGCCAATCTCCATATTCATCTCTTCTACGGCGAGAATCTCCATCATATTCTCGAATCGATGTTCAAGGCCACAGCCCGTGCCCTGCGGCAGGCCACGGGGAAAGACCCCGGACAGACCGGCATCCCTTCCACCAAGGGGATATTGGATTAATCAGGCGTAGGCACAGAGAAAACCTAAAACCGGACTCTCGCGGAG
>CAYQVN010000154.1:0-5553 GCA_964420895.1 uncultured Nitrospirota bacterium
CCCCGGAAGAGACTTAACACAAAAGCAGCACCGACAATGACAATAATAATAGTGTCCAGAAGATTCATAACGATTTCCCTCTTTGCCGATCACTGCGAAGCTCCCGGGTCATCTTCTCCCGGACCTCAGGATCCCTCAGGACCGTAAGCCCCGTGAGGGCCAGGGCCTGGGCCGCCGTCTTCATGATTTCCTCCGCCACCTCACTGCGCGCCGCCTCGGCAAACCCCGGGGTGTGGGGGATGGATTCAAAACCGCAGATCGATAGTTCCGGATGAATGGCCGGCAGGATACGACTGAGATTCCCGATATCCGATGACCCGATGTAAAGCAATTCATCATGATCATCAATAGTGATGCCGAGGGCCTCAACCTTTTCCTGGAAAATTGACGCCAGGGTCCTGTTCGGGGTCATCCCCTCATAGGCCGGCCCCACCGTTTCCATCTCAAAGGTGCAACCCGTCGCCCGCGCCGCCCCTTCGATGCATCCTCGGACTCGTTCCAGAAGGTTTTCCATAACAGGCCTTTCCAGTGCCCGCACGGCGATCCGGGCCTCGGTAAAGGCGGGGATGATATTGGGGGCATCCCCCCCGCGGGTAATGATGCCGTGAATCCTCCCATCCCCGGGGATCTGCTGCCGGAGAGCGTTGATCCCGGAAAAGGCAAGGACCATCGCATCGAGGGCATTGATCCCGAGTTCCGGGGCAGCCGCCGCATGGCTGCTCTTGCCATGAAAGGCGAAACGGAGTTCCGTCATGGCCAGGGTCCGCTTCACCACAGCATTCCGTACGGAAGGGTGAAACATGAGGGCCGCATCGATCCCTTCAAAGCATCCTTTTTCAATGAGCCGGATCTTCCCGCCATGCATCTCTTCAGCGGGGGTTCCGATCACCCGGACAGATCCGCCGCATTCGTCAAGAACCGATGCCAGGGCTGCACCGGCCCCGATGCCGGCCGCGGCGATCAGGTTGTGACCGCAGGCATGCCCCAGGTTCGGCAGAGCATCATATTCGGTCAGGAAGGCGACCGTTGGAGTCGGGGAGGATCCCAGGGAGGCCTGAAACGCCGTGGCCACCTCGCCGATCCCCGATTCCACCTCGAACCCTTTTCCCTGCAGAAATTCCGTGAGGAGCGCTGCGGCTTGCCGTTCTTCATAGCCGAGTTCCGGCCGGTCGTGGATCGCACGGCTGATCCGCACCAGATCCGGAAAGACCGCCTCAACGGCCTCAACAACCTTCTTTTCCAGAGCATCCATTGGCGGTTCTACCTTGTATAGGGCCGATGCTTTCTCTCCCACGAAGAGGCACAGGCTCCGTTTCTGTTCTGCACTTTCAAACGCTCCAGAGCCTGACGGGCTGCCTGCTGCTGCGCTTCCTTCTTGCTCTTGCCGCTCCCCTGACCGAACATTTCCCCCTTCACGGAAAGTTCCATGACGAAGATCCGGTCATGGTCAGGACCGGTCGCCTTGCACAAGGTGTATTCCGGCAGCACGCCAAACCGTTCCTGGCAGACCTCCTGAAAGGTGGTTTTGTAATCAAAGGGATGCTTTTGCTCCACCACCTTCGGAATCAGGGCCTCAAAATGTTTCAGGACCACATCATGAGTCACTCGAAATCCCTGATCAAGATAAATGCCGGCAATCACGGCTTCCAGGGCATCGGACAGGAGGGAGTCCTTCTCCCTGCCGCCGGTCTGCTCTTCGCCTTTGCCCAGGAAGAGAAAATCCCCGATCCCGATCTTCCGGGCGACTACGGCAAGGGTGGTTTCATTGACCAGGTTGGCCCGCGCCTTGGAGAGGGCGCCTTCGTCGAGGTCCGGATAGGTTCGATAGAGATAATTGCTGATAATCAGCCCCAGGACGGAGTCTCCCAGGAACTCCTGCCGCTCATTATCTTCCGGGTGGAGACCGGGATTCTCATTGGTGTGGGATTTATGGGTGAGGGCCGTAATCAGATAGGGAAGGTGGCGGAAAGAAACACCAAGATTCTTTTCCAGCCGGGACAATCCATTCACATCAGGGTTCATAATGGGCTCAAACGACAGCTGACGGTCTTTTCAACAGACCGTCATTCATGAAACCGCTCGTAACACCAACGCACCATTCGTCCCCCCGAATCCCATGGAATTACTCAAGGCGGCCCGTACCCGGGTACGACGCGCTTTGTTCGGGACGTAATCGAGATCACATTCCGGATCGGGGACTTCATAGTTGATGGTGGGAGGAAGGACCCCCTCTTTGATCGCCATGGCCGAGAAGACCGCTTCAACCCCGCCCGCAGCGCCGAGAAGATGACCGGTCATCGATTTCGTCGAGCTGACGGCAACCTTCCGGGCATGATCACCGAAGACCTTTTTGATCGCCATGGTTTCGAACTGATCATTAAACTTCGTCGAAGTCCCATGGGCGTTAATGTAATCAATCTCCTCCGGAGCGATCCCTCCATCCTCCAGGGCCATGGCCATGCAACGGGCCGCCCCCTCACCATCGGGAGCAGGGGAAGTAATATGATAGGCATCACCGCTCAGGCCGTACCCCGCGACTTCCGCATAGATCCTGGCGCCCCGTTTTGTTGCCGACTCCATCTCTTCCAGGACCACCACACCGGAGCCCTCACCGATCACAAAACCGTCCCGTTCCGCATCAAAGGGGCGGCTCGCCCGTTGGGGCTCATCATTGCGCGTAGAGAGGGCCTTCATCGCGGAGAAACCTCCCACGGCAAGGGAACAGATTGTCGATTCCGTCCCGCCGGCAATCATGGCATCGGACGACCCACGCTGAATCAGTTTGAAGGCATCCCCGATGGAATGGGTCCCGGTGGAACAGGCCGTCACCGGTGAAGTGTTGGGTCCCTTTGCCCCGAAACGAATGGCAATCTGTCCCGCAGCAAGATTAATGATCACCATAGGAATAAAGAAGGGCGTCACCCGTCGAGGACCCCGTTCGAGGAGGACCTTGTGGTACTTCTCGATGGCGGGGAGCCCCCCGATCCCGGCGCTCACAATCACACCGACCCGTTCTGCATTGCTCTCGTCGATGACCAGACCGGAATCGTCCATCGCCATCTGACTTGCCGCCAGGGCATAATGGATGAAGGTGTCCATCTTCTTCTGTTCTTTTTTGTCAACATAACGGTCGAGATCAAACCCCTTGACCTCACCGGCAATCTGCGAGGGATACCCCTCCGGATCAAACCGCGTAATCCGGTCGATCCCGGAACGGCCATGGATCAGGCCGTCCCAGGTGGTGGCAAGATCGTTTCCCAGGGGAGTCACAGCCCCCAGCCCTGTAATCACAACTCTACGCATAGTTTCCATTCCACAAAAAGGGGGCCCCGCCCTCCCAGGATCGGTTCCCCCTTAAATATCTCACTCTAAAGACTCAGGAGTGAGCCTTGATATAGTCAACGGCATGCTGCACGGTCGTAATCTTCTCCGCTTCCTCGTCAGGAATCTCTATCCCGAACTCCTCTTCGAGAGCCATCACCAGTTCGACCGTATCGAGCGAATCCGCGCCGAGGTCATCGACAAAGGATGCCTCAGGCTTTACATTTGCCCCATCCACATCCAACTGTTCCGCAATAATTTTCTTAACCTTTTCTTCCATTTTTTTTCTCCTCCTATCAAAGGAATTGAGTTTCAAGCTTTCAGTATCTCTCAAATTTCGTCAATGAAAGGGTTCAAGGATTCCAGGGACCAAGGGTTCTATTGATCCACTTGGCTCCTTGACTCCTCGGATCCTTCATCTTTTGTCTTTAATCTTTCATCTTTCCTACATGTACATCCCTCCGTTCACATGGATCACCTGCCCCGTCACATAGGCCGCCTCATCGGAGGCCAGAAATCGTACAGCCCCGGCCACATCCTCGGGGGTCCCGAGCTTCCCCATGGGGATCTGTGCGTAGAGATTTTCTTTCACATCCTCCGGCAGGGACTGCGTCATCGCCGTATCGATAAAACCGGGCGCCACAGCATTACAGGTGATTCCCCGGGAGGCAAGTTCGCGGGCTATGGTCTTTGTCAGACCGATCAACCCCGCCTTGGAGGCGACATAGTTGGCCTGTCCCACGTTCCCCATGGCCCCCACGATGGAGGCGATGTTGATGATCCTTCCGCTCCGTTGTTTCATCATGGGCCGTGCCACCGCCTTGGAACAGAGGAAGGAACCTTTCAGGTTAATGCTCAAAACCAGATCCCAGTCCTCATCCTTCATCCGCATGAGGAGTCCGTCCCGGGTGATCCCGGCATTGTTCACCAGGATGTCGATCTTCCCCAGTTCGTCGATCCCCTTTTTGATCATATCAGAGACCTCACCGGAATCGGCGACATTCGCCTTCAGGGCAATGGACTTCCGTCCGGAAGCGCGGATCTCTTCCGCCGTATTTTCCGCCATTTCCAGGTTGACGTCGGAGATGATACAGTCGGCGCCGTTCCCGGAGAGGGCCAGGGCAATCGATTTCCCAATCCCCTGGGCCGAACCGGTCACCAGGGCAACCTTTCCTTGCAGTGACATTTAGACCTCCCTGCCTGCCGGGATCTCTTTCTGAAGGGCCTTCAGCCCCTCGGCATCGGCAAGATTGAAGACCCGGACCTTGCCGTCGATTCTTCGTATCAGATTGGAAAGGACCTTACCCGGTCCCAGTTCAATAAAGATCTCTATCTCGCGGGCAATCATCTCCCGAATACTTTCTTCCCAGCGAAGGGGGGACGTCAATTGCTGCACCAGTCCGTCCCGCACCGCATCGGCGCTGCGAACAACCTCTGCCGACACATTATTGATCAGCGGAATCGCCAGTTCCTCCATCGGCGTCGTCTCCAACTCCTCCTGCAACCGTTCCGAGGCAGGCGCCATCAACGGAGAGTGAGAAGGAACACTCACGGGAAGGAGCATTGCCCGTTTCGCCCCCTTCTCCTTGGCACGTGTGCCGGCCGCTTCCACCGCTTCCCGCTCCCCGGAGATCACAATCTGGCCGGGGCAATTCAGATTGGCCGGGACGACCACACCGTCGATCCCTTCACAGATCTCCTTCAACGGCGAAAGCTCCATCCCGAGGATCGCCGCCATGGCCCCCTCCCCTTCGGGCACGGCCTCCTGCATGTAGGCGCCCCGCTTCCGTACCAGGGAAACGGCATCGACAAGATGGAATCCCCCGGCAGCCGTCACGGCACTGTATTCCCCGAGGCTGTGTCCGGCCACAGAAGCCGGCTCCCAACCCGTCTCGGAATAAAGGACCCGGTAGGCCGCCAGGCTCGTCGTCAAGAGCGCGGTCTGGGTCATTTCGGTCCGATTCAGTTCCTCCACCGGTCCAGCGGCACAAAGATGTAGCAGGTCGACATGAATGGCATCGGAGGCCTCTTCGAAGACACGCCGTGCCTCAACAAAGTTCTGTACCAGGTCGGTCCCCATCCCGAGGGATTGTGAACCCTGTCCTGGAAAAACAAAAGCTGTATTCTGCATCATCTTAATTCAATCCGCCTTCAGCATTCAGGAACTTCCGTCCCGGGTAAACCGGGACGCTACAGGCTTTGTCTCTTTGGTTCCGCCTTTCTCCGTGTCCC
>CAYQVN010000155.1:0-5543 GCA_964420895.1 uncultured Nitrospirota bacterium
GGGAGCAGAAGACTTCTCTACGGCTTCGTCCATGCTGATCTCGGCTACAGAGTCCGGGATCGGCAATTCTTCCACCGGCTCGGCTCGGCGGCTTGCCTCCCGTTCTCGGCGTTGTTCCTCTACGATCTTCTCCGGTGCCGGAAGGAAGGCATCGACTGGCAGGGCCTCCCCATAGGTATTCACAGCCACTTCCAGTTTCTTCCATAATACATCCATAAGGAGATCCTCTTTCATGGTTTACCCGACCTCCTCGGTCTGCTGCTTCATCAGGGAAAGTCCCTTCCGTGCGTTCCGGTTGAGGGGATTGAGGGCAAGAGCCTTTTCCCAGGCCGACAGGGCTTCCGGGTAGCGTTCCAACTGATAGAGACTGTTTCCGAAATTCGTGTATGCCATGGAGCGATCCCTGCATCCCTCTTGAAGTGCCTGGCTGAACATCTCCGTCGCCTTTTCATAATCGAGGTTTGAATAGTAAAGCAGCCCGAGATTGTTGTAGGCCTCGGCAAGTTCGGGGCGTAAGGCAATCGCCCGGGTAAAGGCCTGAACAGCGTGCTCCGCCCGATTCAGTTCCGAGTAGGACAGCCCGAGATTGTTGTAGGCCTCGGCATAGTCCGGATCGAGTTCCACGGCTTTCTCAAAGGCACTCGCCGCAGCCTCCTGTGCTCCGCGATGGAAAAAGACCACCCCGCGATTGTTGTGTTCCCGGGCGGCCTCCTGCCTGCTTTTCTCAGCAGACGCTTTGAGCTGTTCCTGCTGGGACGCGTAATAGGTCCGGACCTCTTCATGGCGTGAGATCAATTCCGACATTCGACGCCGGTTCTCCTCCGCTTCTCCGGCAAACTGCTCTTCCATCCGGCGCCGATCGTTCCGGATCGTTTCACCGAGATCATGCTCCTGGGCCAACATCTTTCCGACCTGCGACGATACCCGGTCGAGCTGTTCCTGAAAAACCGCACCCATTTCCAGCAGCATCTGCCGTCCCTGCTGCACCTCATCGAGGATGCGTCCTTCCACCTGCTGTAATTTTTCCTCCCATTGTTCCCGGCCCCGGTCCATCCGGGAAGAGAGTTCCTCCATCACCTCCAGATTTTTCTGGACATTCTGCGTCAACCGGGCTTCCATCTCCTGAGATGTTTTGACGGCAAACTCCTGCATTGTGCTTTCCAGGGTCTTCAGTTTCCGGCCTACCTCTGCCTGACGATGTTGCACTTCCTCGGAGAGCCCTTTGCTGGCGGTTTCCACACCGGACTGAAGGACCTGGAAGGAAGACACAAAATCCACCTTTTCAAGGATCTTGCGTACCTCATGGGTGGTTTCACTGTTATAAAAGAGGGCACATTTTTTCTTTCTGCCGAAATAGAGACTGCAGGCCTCTTCAAGGCAAGGCTGCCGTTCCCATTCTTCCAGGTTTTTCTTTTCCGTCCGGTTGGATTGTTTCAACATCAGGGGGCAGATCATGGTTTCTCCTTCATGCACTTTGCCGGTTCGCGGGGCCTCTTTCCGTCACAGGCCGGACTCCCGGCAGTCGTAATCGGGTTTCACCCATTAAAGGACGCCGTTCTTTAAGAAGCGACTCTTCCATCAGAACGGCGTAAACATCCTTCAGGCAGGACTGCAGGGCGGAAGAAGGAACGTGACGCACCGATTGCTCCAGGAGCGATGCCCCTTCCATAAGATTCCCCGCATTGAGATGCAGCCAGGCCTGCCGTCCGGGATCCTCTCCAGAGTCGAACTCTGCAGCCAGGGCATACTGTCCCGTTTCTTCCAGAAAGCATTGCCGGATCTCCCGAGCTTCCTCGCCCGATCGTAGCCGGGCCTCTTCCTGCACGATCCTTTCCGCTTCTTCTTCCCGTCCCAGGAGAACCAGATGGGCAATCAAACGGACCAAGTCCTCTTGGGGCAACTCTTCTCCCCCAGCTCTTCCCTGTTGCAGGGTTTCCACCTCGAAGAGAATCCTCTCCTGCGTGAATTGTTTCAGCTTACGGTAATATAATTGAGGGTCCTGACTCACCGTCCCGGCCGCCTGCAGAGTCCGGAGCACTTCCGCCTGACTGCCCTGCCGTTCATACTGTTCGGCAAGGCGGATCAGTAACAACATCTGCTCCTCCGGCGGCGGCGAACCTTCCAGTGCCTCCTGTAGCAGATGGACGGCACGGTCGACCTGGTTCTTTCGTCCATAAAGTTCCGCCAGCAGCAGAATCAAGTCCGTGTTTTGAAACCCTTTCTTCCGAAGCGTCTCCAGGGATGCAATATCGGCCTCTGCCCGTTCCGGGTCCTGGAGCACCACGTCCCGGAGATCTTCAAAGGCCCCCGGCAGATCAAGGGTCAACAAGCGGCAGTTGCCCCGTGCCCGCCTCCCCGGCAGGTGGTCGGGCGCTTCCAGCAGCAGGGTGTCGAAGAAACGGACCCCCTCTCGTGCAGATGAAGGATCCCCCTGAACGGCGGCGGTCATCCCTGAGACGGCCTCATCCATCCGGCCCGCACGGAGATAATTGGTCGCAAGAATTTTCAGGATCTCCGGGTCGGCATCGGCCTTGTCGGCAATCTTCTCCATTCGTGAAAGCAGCGCCGTTTCTAAAACCGGCCGTGCTTCAATGGATAAGGAGAGAAAGGCCATGGCAGCCGCAGGACGTTTCATATCGACCAGGATTGCACTCACCGTTTCGTAGGGGGAGAGCTCGTCCGGTGTACGGGCAATCATGTCATGACAGCACTTCATCCCCGCTTCCGCGCAGGAGGGGTCCCCTTTCACTGCACGCCGGATATGTTCGACCGCCTTGCGATGCAATCCGATCTTCCGGTACACCTTCCCCATTTCCAGGTGGACGCGAGCCATCCGGGGATTCTTCCGGGCAATCCGGTCGAGGAGCCTCAAGACCGTATCGGCATGATCCCCTTCCCGCTGCATTGCTTTCCAGAGAAGGTCGAGGGCCCCATCATCGTGGCCGGCTTCCACAGACAGTTCTGCTATCGCCAGGATCGGTTGGGCCGCAGCGGGATGAAAGGAGGCAATCTTTTCCAGGTACCGCATAACCGTCTCCCGGCTCTTCGGCAGATCCTTGGCCAGCCGCAAAAGAACAGTCACTCCTTCATCCACTCTGCGGCAATTCGACAGGACCATTCCAAGGGCCAGGGCGGCACGAGGAAGGGCCGGATGCATCGAGAGGACCCTTTCCAGTCCATCGATCACCGCTTCGGCCGTGGCCGGATCTTCCTTGGAGGCCTGAAAGAGGAACGTCACCGACTCCGTGAGACGTCCCGTCTCCAGACAGGCCTCTCCCATCATCCGATGAATCCGTGACAACTTCGAGGCAGGAAAAAGGGTTTCCCCTTTTTTCCCTTCCTCCAGCACCAGGTCGTACATGCCGGCAATTTTGAAGGCCGAAAGGAGTCCCTCCAGGAACGGAAGGACCTTCGGGGATTGTTGTAACCTCTCCCGATAGAAGGCAATGACCGTACCGGCCCCTTCCGGACTTCGAAGCAGCCATCGATCGAGGATCTCCACAACCTTGTCATACTTTTTCAATCGAAAGGCCAGCTCTGCCATCCCGAAAGGGATCGCCTCCTGATCCGGATAGGCATCCTCCCATTCTCGAAGGATCCCATCAATCACGGGAAGCTCTGATGGAACCTGTTGGACTGCGAGAAGGATCTTTTCCATTCCCTCCTGGTAACGTCCGGAGGCGACCCGTGCCTCGGCTTGAACCAACTGGACAGCCGGATGGACGATACCCCCCTGCTCCAGACCGCATAAGAGACGGTCCACCGGCGCCCCCAGGGAAGGCGTCGTACGAACGAGACGGGAAAGGAGATGCAACGTCTCCATCCCCCGTTCCGGATCGAGACGGATTGCCTCCTCCAATGCATCGAGGGTCTTCTCCTTTTTGCCCAGGGCCATCCATCCCTCGGCCTGTGCCAGGGGAATCTCAAAGCGTGTGGGATTTTTTTTCCGCAACTTTTTCAGCAACGGCAGCGCCCGGTTCGCTGAAAGACCGGCAATACGGATAAAATACCGGAGCAGAATAACGGGCCGCTCTATCTCGGGGTGCTCCAGAGAAAGCTCTCCCAGGAAAAGGGCCAGTTCCGGGTCCTCCGGATGTTCGCCGAGAAGTGGAAAGACCTTTTCAAACAGGCCCTCGGCCTGTCCTGGGTCGGCCTGAACGACCTTTCGCATCTGGCCGATGAAATTCGTCCGGTCTCCATCCTCCAGGCAGAGGTCCCCCAGAATTTTTGCGGCCTCCATGTTGCCGGGGTCGCATTGGGTGAGTTGATCGAAACGTTTTCTCAGGCGGTGGGAATCAATCTTGTCGTGCAACCGTCCCCAGACCCCGGCGGCGCCGGCAAAATCTTTTTCCGCCAACAAACAGTCACCCAGAAAGAGAAGCGCCTCCCCGCTCTCCGGCCGTTCGGGATCGACTTTTTGCAGTACGGCAATCATCTTCCTTTGATATTCGGTCCCGATCAAACCGCGCCACCATTCGATCCCCTTTGACACATCCCCCATGAGCAGAGCAGCCTTACCCAGTAGCCAGGTCTCCCATGGTTCCCCGGGATCTTCCGGAAAGGCCGCAAGCACATCCGATGCGGACTGTGGATCGCACTCGAGGGCCCGGTCGTAGTAATAAGCAGATTTCTTCGCATCGGAAACCTGCAGAAGCTTTCCAAGGCAGAGAAATGGAGCCGATTCATTGGTTACATGGCGCGCCAGTTCTTCGAGACGGGGGAGCGTGAGCAGGAGTTCCTCCTCACGGATCTTGATAATAGAATCATAGAGGGCAAAGGCCTTCCCGTAAGCCTTCCGGTGTTCCAGGATCAGGGCCATCAGATAGGAAAGGTCGACGACCCGTTGCTGCTCCTCTCCTTTCCCCGAAAACTTTCGGAGTTCTTCAAGGCGTGGACCGGTCCGGTCCAGGGTGCGGGTCAGGATCTTTGAATCGGTAACCGCGATGATCTGTAGGGCCTGTGGAAAATCACGTTTCCGGATCAGGATTTCCGCCTGCAATTCAAAAAAATCAGCGGAAGAGACTCCGCCGGGAGGCGCCTTCAGGATCTTCAGGATCTCCTCTCCCCTTTCCGGTGCGGCCTTGAAGGCCTTGCGAAATTCCCGGAGGGCGGATGCGCTTTCCTGAACCCTGCAGTATATCTCGGCAAGAGCGAGCAGGAGGGAAACATTTTTTGGATCTTTTCGCAGAGGGGCCTCAAAAATCTGGACGGCCTTCTCCACTCTTCCTTTTTTGAGAAGCCTCTGTGATTTTTCGATGATCTTTTCCGATGAAGAAAAAGATGCAAACATTGGATTTTATTCCTAAAGTATCGGGAAGGGAAATGTACTGCCGTTTCACTTATTATAACTTGTGTCAATTTTTTCTGTCAATTTTTTTGCAGATGATCAGGCAGCGTGTTCAGGAAGTGAATCAGACAGACCCACTCGTTGTAGAAGATGAAAGAAAAAGCTGTTCGCAGATGAGAATCGGAAGGGAAGTGATCTTTATCTTAGTGGTCCTGTTCGTAAATACTGTGACGCACCGAGAGGGTCGCAGGGCGGT
>CAYQVN010000156.1:0-5495 GCA_964420895.1 uncultured Nitrospirota bacterium
AAAATATTTTGTAAGTCCCTTGACTTCGAGAATTACGGACAAGATGAAACCCTTTTCATCGTAATCGTAATCTTACTCTTAATCTTAATCCGATGTTCTTGCAAGCAATAGATTAAGATTATGATGAAGATTATGAGTAAGAAAAAATCTTTTCCCTCTGCCCCTATTTTCCATTATCTCTCAAGTTTTTGAAGCATCTTACCCAATGCCCCGGCTCCAGTTCCACATATTCGGGTTTCTGCTGACGGCATTCGCCCGTCACATGGCGGCAGCGAGAGGCAAAACCGCACCCGGGAGGAAGTTCGATCAGGTCCGAGACGGTTCCCGAAATCGGTTTCAGTTTGCTCTTCTCCCCGGGGTCCCCGATCCGGGGGATTGATTCTAAAAGACCGATGGTATAAGGGTGACTCGGTCGCCGAAAAAGATCGAGGGTCCGCGCGATCTCTACGATTTCGCCGGCATACATGACCAGGATCCGGTCGGCCGTCTCCGCAACGACCCCCAGATCGTGGGTAATCAACAGGATCGACATCTCCGACTCCCGACGGATCCGGTTCATCAGATCGAGGATCTGGGCCTGGATGGTGACATCAAGGGCGGTCGTCGGCTCATCGGCGATCAGGATCGAAGGATTGCAGGAGAGGGCCATGGCAATCATGACCCGTTGACGCATCCCGCCGGACAACTGGTGGGGATATTCGTCAATCCGCTGCTCCGGTGAGGGGATCTGAACACGGCGGAGCAGATCAAGGGTCCGGGTCCTTGCCTCCTCCTTGTCCAGTCCCTGGTGAAGCATGATGGCTTCGGCAATCTGGTTGCCAATGGTAAAAACCGGGTTGAGGGAGGTCATCGGCTCCTGAAAGATCATGGAGATCCGGTTGCCCCGGATGCTTCGCATCCTTTCCGATTTGAGATCGAGGAGATTTTGCCTCTCAAAGAGGATCTCCCCTTTGACAATCTTCGCCGGAGGAACGGGAAGGAGCCGCAAGATGGAAAGGGCAGTCACGCTTTTGCCGCAACCCGACTCTCCCACGACCCCCAGGACTTCTCCTTTTTCCAGGGAAAAACTGATGCCGTTCACGGCATGGACCACGCCTGCATCGGTATGGAAATGAACGGTGAGATCTTTGATCTGTAGGATGGGCATGAATATCGTCGATGATTCGCAGTTCGCCTTAGTGGTCCTGTTCGTAAATACTGTGACGCACCGAATACGAATAGGGTCACTTATGAAGGCGGAAGATTATCCCTCGACCTCATCACCATTCTCGACGAGGCGGAGAAAAGTGGCCGCTTCCTTGTGAGTGGGATCGATCCTCCCGGCCTCCTGGAATTCTTCGATCGCCTGATTCTGCCTGCCCTGTTTGTAATAGGTCAAGCCGAGATGGAGCAGGGCGGGAATATAGGCGGGGTTCAGTTTTTTCGCCTGTCCCAGATAGTGCAAGGCTCCGTTGTAATCCCCCTTCTCCCGATGCGCAAGGCCGATCTTCATCAGCACCTCGATGGAGTCGGGGCGCATCTTCAGAGCCATCTGGTATTCATGGATCGCCTCGTCGAACCAGCCGATCTCATTGTAGGCATCGCCGGTCTCCACGTGCATGCCGGCCAGTTTCCCCTTCACAAAGGGATCAACGGAGAGCGCAGCGGTCTTGACATTGGCGGCGGTACTGTGAAAGACCTCTTCGGCTTCGTCAAACCGACCGCTTTCATTCAGGGTAATCACCAGGTTCAAGGCAGCCTCCGTATAATTCGGATTGATCTCCAAGGCCCGCCGGAAGGCCTCCGTCGCCTTCTGAAATTTTCCATCGGCATGATAGATCGTTCCGAGCTTGCTGTGAATCTCGGCAAGATGCGGCTCCTGCGTCAGGGCCATCTCGAAACATTCCCGGGCCGGATCGTATTCTCCGTGGTTGAAATAGACCTTCCCCCGGACGACCATGTCATGGACTGCCTCTTTCATGGAGGACTCCTTTCCTAAAAAAATGTCATCAATCAGCAGACTTGCAGAAGACGTAGGGCTCCACGTAATCATGGGCCCGCCATCCGCAGATTGTGCAATGTTTACGCACGATATGGATCAGATGGGACCGGCACTTGGGACATTTTCCCATGCGCAGGGCCCACAATCGCTGGATCATACGAAAACTGATCAGTTCCCCTTTCATCAATCTTCCTTTTCCCTAACGACTCTTTTTCAGATATCGGAAAAACTCCGATTCCGGACTGAGGACCAGTAACGTCTCGTCCTTCAACGATTTTTTGTAGGCATCCATGGTACGGATGAACTCAAAGAAATCGGTGTCTTGCTGATAGGCTTCGGCATAGATGCGGGTGGCAATAGCGTCCCCTTCCCCCTTCAACTCTTCCGATTTTCGCTTCGCCTCCGCCAACAGGATGGTCCGCTCCTTGTCGGCCTCGGCCCGGATCTTGATGGCTTTTTCCTCCCCTTCGGAACGGTAACGCTTGGCCTCCTGCTGCCGTTCGGCCTGCATGCGGCCGAAGACATGCTTTTCATTCTCTTCAGGCAGGTCGGCCCGTTTGATCCTCACATCGACGACCTTGATCCCGTAGGAGGGGGCCTTGAGATTGGTATCCTTCGTGACGTCCTCCATGATGTGTGCCCGATTTTCCGAAACAATCTGGGCGAGGGTATACTTCCCCAGCTCTGCCCGAAGGTTGGAGTAGATGATATCATCCAACCGGGCCTGGGCGCCGATTTCATCGCGCATGGTCCGGTAGAACTTGAGGGGGTCCTCGATATACCACTTGGCAAAGTTGTCGATCACCAGGTTCTTCTTGTCCTTCGTCACCACCACCCGGGCATCGGCATCATATTCCAGGACCCGGTTGTCGAAAAAGAGGACCTGCTGCGCGAAAGGGATCTTGATGTTCAGGCCGGGATCATGGATCGTTTTCACCGGTTTTCCCATGAAGAGAACCACGGCCGATTCCGTCTGGTCCACGGTAAAAAAGACCTGGGGAATCAGGATCAATGCCCCGAAGAGTATAATGATTGCAATTGTTGAAGAGAGCTTATTCATTTTTGCCCCTTTCCGCCCACGGCTCCGCCTGTTTGCGCCCCTTTTTGGATCCGCTCCAGGGGAAGGTAGGGAAGCATCTTTTCCGCTGTCTTCCTGTCGATGAGGATCTTCTCTATCCGTGGCAGGATCTCTTCCATCGTCTCCAGGTAGATCCGTGCGCGGGTCACGTCCTTGGCCTTTTTGTACTCCTTGAGGACCTGGAGAAAGCGGCTTGCATCCCCCTTGGCCTGGTTGATCTTGGCCTCCCGATAGGCCTGGGCTTCATTGATGATCTGCTCCGCCATCCCCTTTGCCTTGGGGAGGATATCCTTGCGGTAGCCCATCGACTGGTTTTCCGTCTTTTCCTTATCCTCCTTGGCCGAGGCGACATCCTTGAAAGCGGCGATGACCGGTTTCGGCGGGAGCACGTCCTGCAGTCGCACGGCCTCCACCATGAGGCCGGCATTGTACTTGTCAAGGATCTCCTGAAGAAGAATCTTGGCATCTTCCTGGATCTGAAGCTTTCCTTCCGTCAGGACGTTATCAATCCGGTTTTTGCCGACCACCTCCCGCATGGCCGCTTCCGATGCATCCTTGATGGTCTTCTCCTGCCCCTTGATGGCAAAGAGATACTTCACGGGATCCTTGATCCGGTACTGGACAATAAATTCCAGGGCGATAATGTTCTCATCCCCCGTCAGCATGAGCGCCTCCGAAGGGACGGAGCGGTACCGGGCGGGTGGACCGGAGGTGATGGTCCGGAAACCAACCTCCAGACGGTGGACCTTGGTCACCTTCGGCTTCAGGACGGTCTCTACCGGGAAGGGGGCGTGCCAGTGCGGGCCGGGTTGCTCCGAACGGACCATGGCGCCGAATCGTTTGACCACACCCATTTCCTCAGGGGCTACAATATAGACGCCGGAGGCCAGCCAGAGCAGAAGGGCCAGAATGATGAGTACCCATAGGCCGGGGAGTTTTTCCTGAAAGGACTTGAAGGAACGGATAGACTCTTCAAATTTCTTGACGACATCTTCAATGGGCGGAGGCCCCTCTCCCCACGGACCGCCTCCCGGTTTGTTTGGATCCCACGGCATCGGCAACTCCTTCCTTTCCGCATATCGGCGAAGGGTTGTGCATCTCTCCTCATCGGAAGGATACACTTTGGATCAGAAAGTATCGAAAAGAAAAGCAATTAATGTGGGGTGAGTCTAATCGATTTGTGAGAAAAGATCAAGCTCTATAGGGAGAATTTGGAATGCAACAAAGGTGCCGCGGAAGGGAAGCTCCTGTTGCAGGAAGCCGAAGAGGCAATCCCCATCGTCAGGAAACTTCCATTTCCCGGACCCGGAGCTCATTTCCGGAAACCAGCTCGGAGGCAATCGACCCGCACGCATCACAGGTCATCTTGAAACCGCCCGCATTGTACTCGGAAGAACAGGTGAGGCAACGGACCTTGAGAGGCACGGCGGTAATCGCGAGTTCCGCCCCTTCGGCCGGCGTATCTTGACTCAGGACCTGGAAGGAATTTCGCAGATCATTCGAATCAAGGCCACTCATCTCACCGACTTCCAGAACAACCCGCTTAATGCGGTTGGCTCCCTCGGACTGGGCCTTTTCAATGAGTTGATGCAGCATTTCCCGAGTGACGGTCATGCAATCCATGTTTTCCTCTTTAAGATTTACTGTCATTATACCATAGATCCTGAAAGCCACAAGGAGCGCCGGCCTTATTCCGGGCGATAATTGTCCGCCACCAGATAGATTTCCACACTCCGGGAACGGGAAGCCGGAGGTTTGACGACATGGCACTTCTGAAAGATTTCCCGCATCCTCTTGAGAAAGGAAGGGAAATCGCCTCCCTGAAAAATCTTGACGACAAAACTTCCCCCGCCACGAAGAACCTCGGGGAGAAGATCAACCACCCCCTCCGCCAGGGCGATGCATTTATCATGGTCGAGGGACGGGATTCCGCTGGTGCTGGGGGCCATATCCGAGAGGACCCGATCGGCCTTTCTTTCGGAAAAGAGGGCATAGAGGTGTTCCCCCCCGTCGGGATCAAGGAGATCACCCTGAAGGATCGTCACGCCGGGGATCGGATCAAAAGAGAGCAGATCAACGGCCACGACACGACCGCTTTTTCCAACAATCGAAGCCGACACCTGACTCCATCCACCGGGCGCCGCCCCCAAGTCGAGGACCCAGTCTCCGGGACGGATCACCCGAAACTTCTTCTGAATCTGCAGTAATTTGAAGGCCGCCCGGGAACGGTATTTTTCCTCCCGGGCCTGTCGGACATAAGGATCTCTTTCATGTTCCCGGATCCATTTTTTGGAAGAGCGGCTCACCTGTAATTTCTCCTCAATAATGATGACCTCGTAAAAAGTCAAAGTACGCCTTTTTACGAGGCGGGAGAGGGGATATCCACCCCCACCCCAGGCCGGGGCTTACCCGCCCTCGACCTGTTGATGACTTCTT
>CAYQVN010000157.1:0-5474 GCA_964420895.1 uncultured Nitrospirota bacterium
TCGACCCCGAAGCGTTGGAACCGAAACGGAGGTTGGCCGCCTTGGCCCTTGAAAAGAAAGAATATGAGAAGGTGGCAGGCTTCATCGAGGAAATTCTTAAGGCGAACCCCAAGGACACCAAGGCCCATTACCTGAAGGCCCGCCTCAACATGTACCAGGAGGATTTCGGTGCCGCCATCGATGAATACCGCGTGGTGCTGAAGGACCGGCCTGACAATGCCGAACTTCATCTGCAATTGGGGTTGGCGCACCTTTCAAACAACGAACCTCTCCTGGGAGAGGAGTCTTTGAAAAAGGCCCTGGAACTGAAACCAGGGATGAAGAAGGCGAGCATGGCCCTGGCCGGCTATTATCTCAAGACAAAGAAATATGATGAAGCACGTAGTCTGGCTGAGAAGCTCCTCGAAAAGGAGCCCAATTTCTTTGCAGCCTATCCTGTGCTTGAAGAGGCCGCACGGATGCAGGGAGATGCCAAAGGGGCTATGGCTGCGGCGAAGAAAATGATTGAACTGAAACCGGATCTCCCCGACGGATATTACCGGCGCGGTTTTATCTACCAGGCACGGAAGAAGGCCGACCTGGCCCTGAAAGATTACGAGCAAGCACTTGCAATGAACCCGAATCTTGCCGATGTGATGCGGCGGATTGTTTCCATTTACGCCGGCAAAAAGGACCTCGACGGGGCACTGTCCCGCGTCCGGACGCAACTGGAAAAGGCCCCCGACAATCCCTTTTTCCATGAAGAGCTGGGAAGATTGCTCCTAGCCAAAGGGGAGAAGGCCGACGCGATGATCTCCTTTGAGAAAGCCCTCCAGATCAATCCCGGGCATGTAACCGCCCTGCTCGCTCTGGGCGACATGGCGATGCAGGAGGGAAAAACGGAGGAGGCCTCACAACGATACCAAAAGGCGATTGAAAAGAACCCCGATTTTCTGGAGGCCCGTTTCCGGATTGCTTCGCTCTATGAACAAAAAGGGGCCTTCCGGGATGCGATTGATTCCTACGAAAAGATCCTGAAGGTAAGCTCGAAGAATGTGGTGGCTTTGAACAACCTGGCCTTTCTCTACGCCGAGGAGCAGAATAATCCCGACCGGGCCCTGGAACTGGCCCAGGAGGCGATGGCCGCCGCGCCGGAAAATCCCTTTGTAAAAGATACCCTCGGCTGGATCTATTTTAAGAAGGCCCTCTATCCCAAGGCCGTCAATCTCTTTGAAGAGAGCCTGGAAGGGTATGACAAAGAGCCGAGGATCTATTATCATCTCGGCCTGGCTGCGATGAAACAGGGGGAGAAGGCCAAAGCCAAAGAGGCCTTCCGGAAGGCCCTTGATCTGAAAAAAGATTTTCCGGAGCAGGAGGAGGCCCGAAAGCTTCTGCAGGAGCTGGGGTAACTTATTCGGGGATCTATTCTTCTCTTGTACAGTCGTACCTGCGGCACCGCAGTGGACGTTCCGTCCAGATACGGCAGCGGAGGGTTCGCCGGTCGAGATGGGGACAATAACCATCGGCGTCCCTGGCGATGAAGAAGGGACGTTTTGGATTATGCCGGATATGCCCTTTTTCGACCTCAGTCTTTGTCAGGGCGAAGTGATAGGTACAGCAGCGGGCGCGACATTCGGCGATCTCCGAGTTGCAGTCGACCGCGGCCTCCGGTTCCTCTTCCTCTTCTTCGCCGTAAATGGCTCCGATCCCCATCTCCAGCATCTTCTCCATTACGGCAATGAGGTGTTGCTTTTCCTCTCCGGACAAAGCAAGAAATTCGGGGTCTTCTGCGAGTTCTTCCGGGATTTCTTTCGGCTCGTTGTTCATGCCTCTATCCATAACACCTTCGGGCTCCCTATGCAACGGGAAAGGTTAGGAGTCCCTGGATAACACTTTCGCATCCTTGCGGTTCTGTGAATCTTCTGTTATAAATATCCTACGAGGAGGAGAGGGCGGATGGAGAAAGGAATATCAGAAAATCCTTTCAAATTCCGTCCTTTCCGGTGTGATCTCGGGGGAGAGAATGCCGGAGAGGAAGAGAATGCCGTGGTAAAAGATCCGAAGGGTGGACTCCCGGACCCGGAACTGATCAGCAGTGCCCAAGAGCGGGTTCTTTTGGTGGAAGACGAAAATTCCGTCCGGGAACTTGCCGAGTATGTTCTGCGAAAGTACGGCTACGAGGTTCTTTCCTGCCGGAACCTTCAGGAGGCCTTTGATCTCTATGATGCGGAAGCGGGCCATTTCCACATCTTGATCAGTGATGTCATTCTGCCCGACGGGAACGGGGTGGAACTGGCCACCCGCCTGAAGGGACGAGACCCCTCCCTGTCGGTCCTGCTGACCAGCGGCTACAATGAGATCCTCACAAAATGGGAACCCTTCCAGAAACTGGGGGCCCCCTTCCTGCAGAAACCCTTCCTGGCCGTGGAACTTCTCCGTGCCGTCCGCGAGGCTCTGAAAAGGCCGACATGATCCGCTTCCAGACGGGTACAAAAATCTGGGGGAGAACCAGGGCACATGTCAAGGCCCCTTGAGGAGTGCCTTGTTGCCACTTTGATCATCTCTTCCCGGACCTTAGATGGGTATCGTGTCCCTCCTGCTTCAGTTCATAAATCTCCACCGGTTGTTCTTTCCCTTTCACCGTTACCTGTTCCAGACCACAGATAGAAAGATGCCCGAATTGCCCCCCTTCAATCAGATGCCTGATCTTCGCCAGGGTATATTCGGTAATCAGGATCTTTGCCTTGTATTTTCGCGTCAGGCCCTCAACCCTTGAGGCCAGATTGACATGGTCACCGATGACAGTGTAGTCCATCTTCTTTCCCTCGGCGCCGATATTGCCGACGAGGACCTCCCCCGTGTTGATCCCGATGCCGATATCGAGGGGTATTCTCCCTGCCTTCTTCCATTTCTCCTGTAATTCCCCAAGGCGCTGGATCATGTGGAGGGCGCAACGGAGAGATCGTTCGACATGATCCTCCTGCGGGAGGGGGGCGCCCCAGAAGATCATGATAGCGTCGCCGATGAACTTGTCGAGAGTCCCTTCCCAGTGAAAGACGACCTCGCACATGGCGTCCAGGTATTCATTCAGCATGGCCACGACCTCTTCCGGTGCGTTCATCTCTGAAAAATTGGTAAAGCCCATGATATCGGAAAAGAGGATCGTCACCTCTCGCCGCTCCCCGCCGAGCTTTGCCAGGGCCGGATTTGCGATCAGTTCGTCGACGACTTTTTTCGTAACATAGCTGGAAAAGAGAGTGCGGACTTTCCGGGAATGTCTTTCCTCCCGGAGATAACGCTGAATGATAATATAACTTCCCTCCGTGAAAGTGGTCAGCAGGGGGTAGAGGAGGTTCAGCCGGAGGCCGTACCGGGAAAATACGAACTGATTGGAAGCAAGAAGGAAGACCAGAAGAAAGAGGAAAAGGAGGGACGCTGCCTTTCCTCCCCTTTTTTGCAGCAGGAATGCGGTCAGAAGCCCTGTCGTGAGGACGATAAGAAGGTCGGCCCAGGGGGAGGATTTTTGTATAAAACTCTTCTGCAGGATATTGGCTACGACAGTGGCGTTTTTCTCTACACCGGCCATGTTGGCGGAAAAGGGGGTGACCCGCAGATCATAGGTCGAGATCGCCGAGGTACCGAGGAAGACGACTTTGTCCCTGAAAATTTTCGGGTTGATACTTCCCGAAAGAATGCCAGCTGCAGAATAGTAAGGGAAGCTCTTTTCTCGTCCATAGTAATTGATATGAAGCCGCCCGAAATCATCCGTCGGGATCTTCCGGTCCCCCAGCCGGACCCCCTCCCCCCCGACGATGGTGATGCTCCCTCCGGGGAGCCCCAGGGCAATCCGGGCGACCTGGAGGGAGAAGGACGGGAGGAACTCGTCGCCGTATTCGATGTAGAGCGGATCCCAGCGGAGTTTTCCGTCGCGGTCGGGGAGGGCATAGACGTGGCCGAAGGTGGCGGAAGAGGCGATCGGACCGGAAGGGAGGAGTACCCGGCACGACTCGATCGGGTGGAGGAGCTTGAGGTTCTTGATTTGACGCACGGCGGTATCAAAGATCGGGTCCGCCACCTCCCCCTCAAAGTTTCTCCCCTTTTCCACTTCGCACCCCAGGGCATTGACGAGGTGTTCCCGGTTCTTCTGGAAAAGCGCGGCCAGTGCATCGTCCTTTTCCGCCGATTCAGTCTCCGAATAAAAGATGTCAATCCCGAGGACTTTCGGTTTGCCCTCCAGGATCTTCCGAATCAGGTCCGCTTGGACCTTACGGCCCCAGGGCCATCGGCCGTATTGGCTCAGGCTCCGTTCATCGATGGATACGATAATGATGTCATCGGGAATCACGGGAGGAGAAAGGAGATTTCGAATCTTGAACCGGTAATCGACCAGGAGCGTCTCGATAAATTCGTCGAAGATGGGCGGATTCAGGAGGGTCAGAACGGCAAAGAAGAGGATGATCAGGAAGGGGACCGCACGAAATATTTTCCTGGATTCTCTTCGCATATTCGGTGCCCTGCCCAGGGGGTAACATTCAGGATTGTTGCCGGAGATGGAACATCATGTCGGAAAGGGTAGTACGGTTGGTGTAGGATGTCAAGGAAGAGAAGCCCCGGAAACCGGGGAAAGAGAAAAAAGGCTTTCCCCCTCTGAATGTTTTTCAGTGAGGGAAAGCCCTTGCTGTCTTACTGAGGCAGACCTTCACCAATGATCTTGCAACCCTCTACAGTTGTAAGCGGGGCCGACAAATCAAAGGCTTTCATCGCAGTATATTCGACATCAATCGTTGTCCCTGTTTCGCAGACGATGGTCGTCGACTGAGGCAAGACATGGGTGAATATCTCACCCGTTGTTGACGGAGCGTAAGGGTCTACTCCTGCGGCGACATTGATGATGGCATTCCCGCCCGGTATTTGCTGCAGCGCAAATCCAATCGAGAGACAAGCGCTTCCCTGAGGCCCGGTGCCGCACCCGACTATGTCCGAGCCATTTTGGTCGACATAAAGGTCGGGAGTGAAAGTGCAGGGAGTTGGTGCGATCGAGGCGCCGGAGGTGATGACGCTCCCGGTGGTTGCATTGTTGATATCGACCCCGGGGTAGTTGGCGAAGGCATAGATTTTTCCATTCAGATAGGTGGGCGGATTGTTGTCCCATTGATTGTGATCGGTGTGCAATGTAGTGGAGCTCTGGTTGAGCAGGTCCGTCCCCCAGTTGCAACTCAGGATATTGTTCACGATCGCAGGGCTCCAGACGGCGTTGACGAGCTCGATACCGATCCGGTTGTCCCGAATGGTATTTCCTATGACATCCCCCGGGGAAGTCGCCAGCAGGCTGATCCCGGTCGTATTCCCGGTGAGGGTGTTGCCCAGAATCGATTGCGGACCGGCGGAGTAAGAACCTTGAATCGCAGAGGCCGGGATATTGGTAAAACTGGAGCTGCGGATGATCCCTCTTCCGGGAAGTTCGCCAGCGCTCCGGAGCCGAGAATCTCGTAGTA
>CAYQVN010000158.1:0-5449 GCA_964420895.1 uncultured Nitrospirota bacterium
TCCTTTCGGAGTTCCTCCACAACGGCAGAAGCATCGGATGAGTTCAACCCAGAATAGAGGAGGACAAAGGAGGGCTTTTGCATGGAAATGATAAAAAATATAAACCCGGCTGCTGCCGTCCCGAGAAGCCCCAGAATCATGATCTTTTTCGGTGTGGGAAGTTCTCCCAGACCGGCTAGAAAATTATTTTTGGGATCCGCCATCGATACTCCTTTACAAAAAACCGGATGAGCCGCTTAAACATCTGAACCGTATGCAACACTTGACTGATTCTCAGACCTGCATCCGCATGATTTCTTCGTAGGCTTTTACAATCTTGTTACGCACCTGCATCATCATCTTGAAAGAGAGTTCCGCCTTTTTCAGGACAATCATGGTTTCATGAATGTTTTCCGTTTTTCCCACGGCCAGGTCCTCGGCGGCCTGCATCGCTTCTTGCTGCACCTGGTCAACCTCATGAATCGAGTTCTGCAACAGTTTCTGGAAAGATCCTTTTTCAACATTCCGCCCTGCTTTTCCCTCCAGGTCATTTCCTTTAAGGATAGAAAGGGGTTGCTCCATGCCGATTTTATTCATGGTCTTCTCCTACTTACCTTCCGATCTCCAGGGCCTTCGTTGCCATGTTCTTGGAGGCGTTTACTGCAGAGACATTGGCCTCAAAGGAACGGGAAGCGGAGATCATATCAACGATTTCCGACATCAGGTTGATATCCGGTTTCAGCACATAGCCCTCTTCATCCGCATCGGGATGGGATGGATCATAGACCCGAAGTGGCGGTTTACGACTCGCCTCAATCCCGGCAACACGTACCCCTTTGACCTGTTCACGGAGCTGGTCCTGGAGCATGTTTTCAAAGGGAGCCTCCGGACCCTGCGCCTCAAAGACGACGTTCTTCTTTCGGTACGGTCCCCCCTCCGGTGTGCGGGTGGTATGGATATTGGCCAGATTGCTCGCCACCACATTCATCCGTTCCCGTTGAGCGCTTAACGCCGACGCACTGATATTCATGGCATTAAAAAAATCCATTTTACTGTCCTCCCTCCTGGATCGCGTATTCAAGGTTTTTGAAAAGCTTATTCAGGACCTCCGCACTCGCGTTATAGCGGATCTGATTGATAGACATCTTTGCGATCTCTTCATCCATATTCACGGAATTGCCGTCCCGCTTAACGGATGTCTCCCGGACGTTGATCTCCGGCTGCACCTGCATTGCGGCCGGTTCCATGGGGAAATGCTTCGGATCGCTCCTGCGGATTTCTTTGCCTCCCTGTTGTTCGACCATCTCCTGCAATGCTTCTTCAAAATCGATCCGAACGGCCTTGTAACCGGGTGTATCGGCGTTGGCCAGATTAGCCGTAATCAGATTATTGCGCTGGGTACAGAAATCGAGAGACCGGGCCAATACCTGAAGTTCTTTTCCAAATAGATCCGCCATCGCCTTCCCCTTTCTTTCCCAACACTCTTCATGGGCGCCACGATTCGTCAATCAGGCCCACTCATCAAATAGACTGCTCTAATCGAATGAGCAACTTTCATGCCATGCCGCCGAATATTCCCGGCACGCAGGCAATCATATTAAAAAACCTTATATTATCTTTATTTATAACGTATTATGCTATTTTGTTGATGTTGTTTCTATGCCCTATTCCGGGTCTGAAAAACCGGGTAGATAGGCATATTTTTCCTGAATGGGCACGATGCTCCTACCCTTCGGCACATCGAAGCGCAGCCCCCCTCTTTCTCACATGTTTTTCCGGCTCATAGTCGGGCACCGAAATACCTGCTTTTCGATACTCCGCCAGCTTGTTCCGGAGCGTACGAATACTGATGCCGAGAAGCACAGCGGCCTGCGTCCTGTTGCCATGGACCTCACGCAGGGTCTGAAGGACCAGTTCCTGTTCCATGTTCTTCACTGATCCCTGTTTTCCCGGCAGAGCGCGGATCGATTCCGTCATCCGGACACCGCTGTCCGGCACTGTCAGGTCTTCCACACCGATCACATCACCCCGGCTGATCAGCATCGCCCGCTCGATCAGGTTTTCCAGTTCGCGAACATTCCCCGGAAAGTTCCTCTTCTTCAGGAAAGTTTCAGCCTCCGGGGAAAGCCCCCCCACATCATTGCCCACGCCGGAAGCCCGGCATTCTATGAAATACGCACAGAGCGGAAGAATATCGCAAGCACGTTCCCGCAAGGGAGGGATCCGTAACGGAACCACATTGAGCCGATAAAAGAGATCCTCACGAAAGCGCCCTTCTGCGACTTCCCGGCGCAAGTCCCGATTCGTGGTTGCAAGGATTCGAACATTCACCGGGATGGCCCGGGCGCCGCCGATTCGGTCAATCTCTCGTTCCTGTAGTACCCGGAGAAGCTTGGCCTGGAGAACCAGGTCCATCTCCCCCACTTCGTCAAGGAGAAGTGTCCCACCATTGGCCTGCTCAAATTTCCCGATCTTCCGCGCATGGGCGCCGCTGAAGGCGCCTTTTTCATGACCAAAGAGTTCACTCTCCAGCAACCCCTCCGGAATGGCCGCACAATTGACCGCCACAAAGGGGCCGGAGGCAACGGAACTGTTCACATGAATCATGCGGGCAATCAACTCCTTGCCGGTCCCGCTCTCTCCCTGGATCAACACGGTGGAAGGACTGGCCGAGATTTCTTTAACAAACTGCAAGGTCTTGCGCAATGCCGGGTCATGGGTTACGAATTCCTTCTCTTCCTTCCGCGGTTGCCCGGATGGGTGCACGGGCTTCCGAAAAGCCTTTCCAGTCTTCTTTTTCAGCGCCTTGGTAACGACCTTTTCCAGCGTCTCCAGGTCGAAGGGTTTCATCAGGTAATCGGAGGCCCCTCCCTTCATCGCATCGACAGCATCCTGAATCGTACCAAAGGCGGTCATGACCACCACAGGGGTTTCGGGTGACCTCTCTTTGACTTTACCGAGCAGGTCGAGCCCCGAACACCCCGGCATCCGCATATCGGTAATCACCATTGCATACTGTGTGCCTTCCAGAACCTTTAAGGCCTCGTCGGCACTGACGCAGGGTTCCACGGCATATCCCTGACGTGTGAGGGCCTCTTTCAGCCCCGACCGCATCTGCCGATCATCATCCACAACGAGAATCTTTGGTTTCCCCATTTTCACTCCTGCAGTTTCTGCTCGATTCAATGATCCGTAATTGCCGGATTGGTTCCCATTGTAATGGGTGCCAGAAGCCCCTTGCCTGATCCCGCCGGTCTGCCGGCCAGTGGAAAGAGAAGGACAAAGCGGGTCCCCTCACCGGGCCGGCTCTCCACGGAGATCTTTCCACCCAGGGTCTCCACCAGTTGATGGACTATCGCCAGTCCAAGTCCGGTCCCCTTGGGTCGCGTGGTATAAAAGGGATGAAATATCTTCTGAAGATTTTCTTCAGGAATCCCCGGGCCGTTGTCGGCAATACGAAATTCCACGACCTCTCCCCGTGTCTCCGAGACGACCTGCAGATCTCCTCCCTGGGGCATGGCCTGAACGGCATTCAAGATCAGATTCATAAATATCTGTTTCAACAGTTCCCCATCACTGACCAGTTCCCGTTTCTCTCCCTCATGCTCGCAGGTGCAGGTAATCCCCTTTTGTCCCAGTACATGCCCGGCAAAAACCAGGGATTCATCCAGGATCCCCTGAACCGACAGGGGGAGAAAAACCGGACGCAGTGGACGGGAATAATAGAGCAGGTTGGAGAGGATATGATTCAGACTCTTTACGCCGGCGCTGATGTTCCTGGCCAGTTCCAGACGATCAGGATCCTCCTGAAGTTCCTTATTCAAAAGAGAGGCAAAAAGTTCAATCCCTCCCAGGGGATTCCGAATTTCATGGGCGATATTTGCGGCCATCTCTCCCATGGAGGTCAAACGGTTGCGCCGGGCTGCTTCCTCCTCCAGTCTTCGGATCTCCGTGACATCCTTCAGAAGGATAATCCCGCCGATGATCTCCTCCTCTTCATTGTTCAGCACGGAGGTCGTCAGATGTATGGTACGTTCCTGACGTCCTTGATTCCGCACCATGGAAGTCTGGTCAAGCGCTTTCATAAGATGCTCCAGGTCTTTCCGGCCGCCGGAAAAGGTCCCCGCAACCCCCAGGACGGCCGCCACCCCCTTCTCCTGTACCGTTTGGGGAGAGTCGCTGATCAGTTCCTCCACGGCACGATTGCAAACCGTAATCCGACAGGAGAGGTCGAGGACAATTACGCCCGTTCGTAGACTCTCCAGGATGTTGTGGAGATAGCATTTCACTTTTTCTTTTTCTTCCAGGTTGCGCACCAGATCCCGGTTCTTTTTCTCCAGTTCCCGGGTGAGCACTTCAACCTTTTTTTCCAATTGGCCGTAGGTCTGTTCCAGTTGGCCCGAGGCCTGATGAAAGGTCTCCAGGGCACGGCTCAGGAGTTCCAACTCCTTATCCGATTTCTCTTTCATGCACGCTCTCCTGTCAATTCCGTCTCACAACATCTTGGCAACTTTCTGATGCCACCGTATATCACTGTCCGCCGTCCGGATGAGGAGTCCCAGAAGGTCACCATCGGTTTCACGCTGAATCCCCTGGAGCGTCTCCAAGGCGGCCGTTGCGTTTCCGTGGTCAGCCTGGATCAGGGCCATGCGGTACTGTGCCCAGTCGGCGTTTTTGTCATCGGGATAACGACCCACTGCATCCTGATAAATCTTCATGGCCTCATTCTTCTTCCCCAGATCATAAAGGAGATCCCCCAGAGCAAAACGAGCGCTTTGCAGGAGCTTCTGCTCCCCTTTCGGAAGATTCTTCTCCTCATTCTCCAGGGCCTTTTGGAACATTTCCAGGGCAGGCTCCACATCTCCTTTTTCCCGGTAGGCACATCCGAGGTAATAATAGGCATCCGCAACTCGTCGCCGACAAACCTTCTCAAGGGCGGTATTGCAATAGTCAATCGTCTTGTCGACATCTCCCGAGAGAAATGCCTGCCGTCCTTTTAAGGCATAGATATCGCCCGCAAAAGGGCTTTCCGGAAATCTTTCAAGCAGGTCCTGCAGTTTTTCCATCGATTGCTCGATCTCGCCAAGTTCCAGGCGGGTCTCCCCAAGCTCAAAAAGGAGCGTTTCATTATCCTTGTATTGATCATCCAATCGGACGAGCTCTTCCATCATGGCAGCCGCTGTATGGTAAAAGGCTACCTGATAGTGACTCTCCGCGATCATCCACCCGACATCGGACGAAACCATTTTCAGCGTCAGGTGATGTTTGTTCTGCTGCATCAGATCGACTACCTCCGGATATTTTCTCTGCTGGAACAGATCCTTGATCCGGCCTCTGAACGCACTGAGATAGATTGCTTTGCATTGATTTCGATAGGGACTGTCCGGATATTCACTGAAAAATCGATTAAACAGTCTGATCGATTCCGCCAGGTCATTGTTCCGATAGAGAAGCATCGCTTTCCGCATCA
>CAYQVN010000159.1:0-5423 GCA_964420895.1 uncultured Nitrospirota bacterium
GATGGTCGTGTGCTTCTCCTCTGTACATAGACATCGTAAGTCCTCAGCAAAAGAAAAAAGAAGAAGGCGGAAAGAAGATCCTCCCGTGCCGCCACCCAGGCGACGGACTCGACATGGAGTGGATGGACGGCAAAGAGTCCCGCCACGAAGGCACTCTTCCAGAAAGCGCCGGTCATCGCTATCAGGACCAGGGCCAAAAGCCCGGTGTTGAAGATGTGCAGGAGCAGGTTCGTCAGATGATGACCGCCGGCATTCAGTTGGAACAACGAGACGTCGGCCATATGGGAAAGCCAGGTAAGGGGATGCCAGTTGGAAGCATGGCTGCTCGTCAGGGCCCAGGCGATGCCGTCCATTGTCAGGCCGCGCTTCACAACGGGATTTTCCGTCACATACCGCGGATCGTCATAGGTGACGAAATCACAGGTCGTAAGCCTTGCGTAGACCACCACGTTGAGAAGGATGAGCAGGAAGAGAAGAAGTCCTTTCTGCTGCATTGCGAACAAACCCACCTTGCCACGCCGAGGGTCAATCAATGGATTTTGCTTTCTTGACTGAGGGAAACTGGGACAGGTCGGTGTGGGGCAGGAACATGGCGGCACTTAACAGATTCATAAAATCCCCTTCCACATTCAGTTCCACATAGGTAATCCGACGGCAGATTTCATCCAGTTCTTCCCGTTTTGAATTGGAAAGGAGCGTCAGACAGGCCCCGGTCCCGGCGCTGTTCTTCAATGCCTGGTAACGATCCATAGGGATATCGGGGACCATCCCGATATCCCGGGCCTTCTCCGGGTCGATGTAGGCCCCGAAGGTCCCTGCCACATAGAAATTTTCCAGGTCCCTGAAGGAGACCCCGGCATAACGGGTCATCACGGTCAAGGCCGTGTACATGGCCCCCTTGGTCCGGAGCAGATTGTTGATATCCAATTCGGTCAGGAGGATCGCTTTACCAGTCCCCGTCGATTCAGCCGGTACCACCTGATAGGCCGGCACACCATCCGTTTCCACGACAAAGGGGTTTTGCACGACGATCTTCCCCCGTTCATCGATGACCCCTGCGAGAAAGAGTTCCGCCATCAGATCGATGAGCCCCGACCCGCAGATTCCCACCGGCGGGACGCCACCGATCGTATCACAGGCGGGCGTCTGGCTCTTCCGATCGATCCGGACCTTCTCAATGGCCCCACGGTCAGCCCGCATCCCGCATCGAACCACCCCGCCCTCCAGGGCCGGCCCGGCAGCGCCGGCGGCGACCATCAGCCAGTCCCGGTTGCCCAGGACAATCTCTGCATTGGTCCCCACATCGACGAGGAGCGAAACCGAATCGGCACGATGCATCTCGGAGACCAGGATCCCGGCGATCACATCCCCCCCGACATAACTGCCTACATTGGGGAGGGGATAGAGGAGGGCCTCTTCATTTCCTTTCAAGCCCACGACGGATGCCGGATAGATATCAAAACGGTTCACCACGGGAATATAGGGTTCCCGGCAGATGCGCAGCGGTGACAAACCGAGCAAGAGATGGATCATGGTCGTATTGCCGGCAACGGAAAAGGCATAGAGGTGCCGCATATCGATGCCGTGCCGGTCGAGAAGATCCCCGATCTCCCCGTTCATGGAGTCGATGACCACTTGCTGCAACTCTTGCAACCCTTCCGGGCGCCGGCAGTGGTGAATGCGGCTCAAAATATCCTCACCGAAGCGGATCTGGGGGTTTTCATCCGCCCGTTCTTCCAGGACCTGTCCTGCCGCCAGGTCGATCAGATAGTAGACGATATTGGTGGAACCCAGATCGATGGCCACACCATAGTTTTCCCGGCTCCGGTCCCCCCCTTCCACGTCAAGCAATTCCCAGCCATGTCGGCGATGCCCAACGGTGAGGGTGAGATCGTACCCTTTGTCATGGAGGACCGAAGAGACCTTCCGGGCCATGGAGAGAGAAACAGCCGGCCGGGGCAGATCTCCGGCCTGTTCCAGTGTATCAAGGACCCGGTCGACGTCGCCCCGGTTGTCCCCGAGGAGCGGGGCCGAAACCTGAAGATAGATCTTTCGGATCATCGGATCGGGACCCAGGGGCGGCAACAGTGATTTGAGAGTATTGGAATTTTGGTCTTCCATGAGTTTGATCCAAGAAAATGTTATTTTGACAGAACGGAAAGGGAGTCAGAATCCTTCATAGACCACCCTTCCCATCTCTTCCACATCATAGCCCCCCAGGTCCCGGATCGTCTCCCGGCAGACCGGATCGGTTCGGAGAATCCCGAGGAGGGCCGCGATCTGCTCCATCTCCAGAAAGTCTTTCGGAATGACAAAATCATAACGTTCCCGGGCCAGGGGGATAAAATCGAGGGAAAGCGCCCGGGCGGCCGCCAGGATGCAGACCCCGGCATCGGCCGTTCCACCGGCCACGGCGGAGGCGACCCCCATATGGGTATATTCCTCCCGGTCGTATCCCCCGATGGTTGAGGGATCGATCCTATGCCGTTTCAGATGGTGGTCCGTTAGAAGCCGCGTCCCCGACCCCTTCTGACGGTTAACGAAGACAACGTCCTCACGGGCTAAGTCCTGAAATCCCTCGATCCCCTTCGGATTGCCCCTGGGGACACAGAGCCCCTGTTGCCGGTAGACCAGGTTCACCAGGACCACCGGCGTATCGGGGAGGAACCGTTTGATAAAGGGGACATTATACTCCCCGCTCTCCTCATCGAGAAGATGGGTCCCTGCAAGATGGGCCTCCCCCCGCCGGATCGCCATCAACCCCCCCATGCTTCCCACATGGGCCGAGGAGAGGGACATTTCCGGATGTGCCTTTTTCAGCAGATTCGCCAGGACATCAAGGGAATTGTCATGACTCCCGATACAGACGACGGTCTGATCGATTTCCGCCCGGGACCGGAGCAGACGGACCTCAACCTTCTCCCCGGCGGCGATCCCCTCGCTCCCGGCCGGGATTTGGATAATTCCGTCGGCCCGCACCAGGGACATGAGCAACCCGGCCCCCCGTCCCACGGGGGTGACAATCCTCTTTTCTCCCACCCGGCCGACCTTGACCCGTACAAATTCCTCCGCCCCGAGGGTGGAGGCCACCTGACGGGAAAGAGTCGCCATCAGGGTTTCCGGCAAAGAAGAGGGGAGTCCCTGCCAGCGGCGGATCAGGGGTTTCAGAAAAAGGTCCATCGTCAACACGGCAGAGACGGGATAACCGGGAATACCGACTACGGGTTTTCCCTTCAACCGGGCAAGGATCACCGGTTTTCCGGGCTTGATGTTGACCCCCTGGACAAAGACCTCTCCTAATTCCCGAAGGACATGGACCGTATAATCCTCACGCCCGGCGGAGGACCCGGCATTCACAACGACGAGATCCGCTTTTTCAAGTGAGCGGAGAAGAGCTGCCCCGAGGGCCTCCGGATCATCACGGACAATCTCCTGCCGCTGAGGCGCCCCGCCCCATTCGCTGATCATCCCGCAGAGGATACGGGAATTGAATTCGGTAATCTTCCCTTCTTCCGGGTCTGTCCCGGGTTGGACCAGTTCATTCCCTGTGGGGAGGACGGCGACCACAGGCCGACGGCGCACCCGCACCTCTTCGACTCCTCCGGCCAGCATGGCCCCCAGATCGACGGGACGGATGGGATGATTCTCCGGCAGGATCAGTTCCGTGGCAACGATATCCTCTCCGATCCGCCGGACATGTTGATAGGGGGTGGCCGGAGCAAGGATCTCAATCTCATCCTCGCCGCAACGATCGATCTCCTCGATCATGATCACGGCGTCCATCGGCCCGGGGAGAGGATCCCCCGTATCGACAAACACGGCCTGTCGTCCCACATGGAGACGGACGGGGTGCGTCTCGGAGGCACCGAGGGTATCAGCAAAACGGACGGCCACACCATCCATGGCGGCGCCGTGATAGGTCGGCGAAGAACGCAAAGCCGTGACCGCCACCGCCGTAATTCTCCCCAGGGAAAGATCCACGGGAACGGTTTCCCCCTCCAGAGGACGGTCGAAACCGGCTGCAACAAGCTGTTCCTGCCACACCTTGAGCGCTTCTTCCAGGGAAGTACTGTCCGGATAGACCTGCCGTTTCACGGCAACGAACCTCCTCTCAAGGAGAAAAAAACCGTACCACCACCTGCTCCCCTTTTTCCAACCCCAGTTTCTGCTCCGGGATGACGACAGTCCCCACGGCACCGACCAAGGTGGAGATCAGGCCCGACTTCCCCAGGATGGGACGGGCACGGAGTTCCTCTCCTTCCATCTCCAGGGCGACACGGAGGTAGTCCTCCCGCCCTGACCGGGAGGCGATACTCCGGGTCAAAAAAGCCGTTACGGTCCTCCCCGCCCGAGCGGCCCAGGGAGGAGATTCTTCCCCCGAAAGGGACTTCAGTACCGGTTTGACAAAGAGATCATAGCCGATCACCACGGCAGCAGGGTGTCCCGGCAGTCCGAAAACCGGGCGACCTTCCACGAGGGCGCAGAGAGTCGGTTTCCCGGGCTTCACCGCCACTCCGTGGAAAAGGATCCCCCTTTTCCCGAGGGAGGTGAGGACCTTTTCCGTCAAGTCCCGGGTCCCGACGGAACTGCCGCCGGAAAGAACGACCAGTTCACTCTCGGAAACAGCACGACGAACGGCCTCTTCCAGACATCCCTCATCGTCAGGGACGACCCCGTACCGGATGGGACGAGCCCCGGCCTGTTCAATCAGTGCGGCAAGATGGAAGGAATTAATATCCCGCACCTGACCCGGCTGCGGGGATGCCTCGGGAGGGACAATCTCGTTGCCCGTCGGGATGACAGCAACGGTCGGCCTCCGATAGACCGGCACGGTGGTAACACCCAACCCGCAGAGCAGACCAATATCCTGAGGACGGATCCGGTGCCCCCGGTGCAGAACCGTCCGCCCCAGCTTTACATCCTCCCCAACCTGGATGACATTCTCTCCCGGTGCCACCGGCCGCACCACTTCGATCATCCCGGCATCCAACATGGTGGTATGTTCGAGCATGACTACGGCATCGGCGCCTTCCGGCAGCATGCCGCCGGTGGCGATCCGTACCGCCGACATCTCGCCCACTGAGACCTCCGCGGCCTTCCCCATGACGATTTCACCGGTCAAGGTCAGATAGGCCGCCATCGACTCCGAAGCACCGAAGGTATCCCGGGCGCGCACGGCATACCCATCCATCGTCGAACGGGCAAAGGAGGGAAGATCCTCCGGTGCGTTCACCTCCCTTCCCAGGACCCGGCCGAGGGATGCAGGTGTCCCGATCTCTTCCACCGATGGTTCCGGAAAAGCAAAGGCCTTCCGCAGCGTCTCCTGGGCCTCCAGTCGGGGTAGCGCCGCACTCCGCCCGAGCATATCCTTTGTTTTCTCAGCTCTTTTCATCGCTAATGTTTATATCATATCCGGAACATCC
>CAYQVN010000160.1:0-5409 GCA_964420895.1 uncultured Nitrospirota bacterium
ATCTTTTGCAGATTGCATTGGCAGGCGGGGTGATCGGTCTGGACCGTCTGGCCTTCGGCCAGTTTATGATTTCCCAGCCGATCGTTGCCGCCCCTTTGGTCGGGTGGTTGCTGGGAGATCTTCATACCGGCATGCAGGTCGGCGTCGTGCTGGAATTGTTCTGGTTCCGCGATCTTCCCGTGGGGGGACACGTTCCCAAGGACGCGACCCTGTCGGCGATTCTGACGACCGGGATCTCACTTTTAGGCGGGGCGTCCGGTCCCGGTGTGGACGCGGCATGGATGGCATGGGTCTTTTTGTGGGTGTGGTTCCTGTTGTACCCCGTTGGTTTTCTGGACACCTGGCTGCGGAGAAAGAATGCAGGGTTGATCCGGATGGCGGAAGGGGCTTCTTCACTGCGCCACGGTGCAAGCCGCGCGACCTGGACGGGCATGGGCATCTTTTTTCTTTATTATTTTCTGCTGACCCTGCTGATCACCGGCCTCTCCCTTCCCTTTCTGCAGAAAGGGTATGCCGCCTTGCCGGAAACTCTGTTGGGGGGGATGCGGTTTTTCTTCTTTCTTCTCCCCGGCATCGGTATCGGTTCATTGATGGCCCGGAAAGACCTGTCCCGGGGACGTGTTCTCTGTACCGCAGGCGGGCTCATTGCCTTCCTTCTTTTTCTGACCTTGGGGGAGATCCCGGGAATTGCACTGGCCTGTCTGATGGTTTCGGCTTTGGGGATCCTCTTTCTGGAAGGACGAAGGAAAGCTTTGTAGAGAAGAGATGATCAAGAAGAAGTCACTCCCTTTTGTGCGACGGATCCGGCTGGTTGTGCGGAGTTTCTTTCTGCAGGCGGCCTGGAACTATGATAATTTTCAGGGGATCGGGTTTGCCTATATGATGGCGCCTTTTCTTCCGGCCGGTTCGGCTAAAGGGGAACAATCCCGGCGCTATCTGCAATGTTTCAACACCAATCCCTATCTGGCGGGGATGATCGCCGGGGGGACGCTCCGCCTCGAGGAGGAACGTGGGGAAGGACGAATCCCCGCGGAGCAGATTGATCTTTTTCGGAATGACCTGACCGGTGCACTGGGGGCACTGGGGGATTCCTTCGTCTGGGGAACGTTGCGACCTCTCGCCGGTTTACTGGCGGTTCTGGTGGCGATGTTTTCGGATAGCTTGGCGCCCCTGTTTTTCCTGCTGCTCTATAACAGCGTGGCCCTTGGGTTACGGGTGTCCGGCATCGTCAACGGCTATGATTCCGGTTTGGACCTGTTGCAATATCTGAAGCGTTTGGAACTCCAGAAGAAGATGTACTGGATGAACGGCCTGACACTTTTTGCGGTCGGGGCATTCCTGCCCCTCTGGGGGGTGCAGGTCTTTCCCATGCGGTCCTTTGCCTATCTCGGTCTGTGTGGATTCTTGATCGTTGTAATTGCAGGGGCCTGGCTGGGGGAGCGGAAGGGGATTCCCCTTCCAGTACGGGTTGGTTTGCTCTTGTTGTTGACCCATCTTATGACTCACATGGGTTGGATCACATTTTAACTGTCCGTGGGGGACGCTCGGGTGTGTCACGCATCGTTACGATGAAAGACGGAGGGGTGAAGGGCGTGCAGGTTGCCAATGTGACAATTCAGAATAAACTGGGGATGCATGCCCGTTCGGCGGCCATGTTTGTGGAGAAAGCCAATGGTTTCGAATCTGAAGTCGTTGTGATTCGGGGTGCCACCGAAGTGAACGGGAAGAGTATTATGGGAATCATGATGCTGGCCGCCGCCAAAGGGACGGAATTGACGGTCCGGGCCTCCGGTCCCGATGAGGCCGAGGCCTTGGAAAGTCTGGTCCGACTGGTGAATGAAAAGTTCGGAGAGGAATAGATGAAATTCAAAGGAATGGGCGTCTCTCCCGGGATCGTGATCGGGAAGGCCTACGTGCTGAATCGGGAAACGGTCAAAACGGAGACGCGGGCGATTGCAGCGGACCAGGTGGATGAAGAGATCCGGCGGTTTGACCAGGCCCTTGCAGCATCGGTGGAACAGCTCCAGGCCGTCAAAAAACAATTCAGTGACCGTGTCGGCGCTTCCCACGCCTATATCCTCGAAAGCCATATCCTGATGCTCCAGGATACCCTGCTGATCGATGGGGTCCGGGACGTGATCCGCGGGGAGTGTATTGCCGCGGAAGGGTCATTAAAGAAGGTCCTCGATCAGTTTCTGGCCGTTTTCAACGGGATTGAAGACGATTATCTGAAAGAACGGAAATCCGACATGATCCATGTGGGAGAGCGGATCCTGCAAAATCTCTCCGGCCGTGAGCAGCACAGCCTTACCGATTTGGATGAGGATGTCATTGTGGTAGCCCATGACCTGACTCCGGCCGATACCATGCAGATGGACCGGGAGCATGTGAAGGGGTTCATCACCGACCTGGGAGGCAAAACGAGTCACACGGTGATTATGGCCCGTTCTCTGGAAATCCCGGCGGTGGTGGGGATGGTCCATTTTACGGCCCGCGTGCAGACCGGTGATCCCTTGATCTTAAACGGCAACAGCGGTACCGTGATTGTCAATCCCGACAGCAAGACCTTCAACCGGTATCTGGAAAAACAGCGTCGCTATATCTATTTTGAAAAAGAGCTGGAAAAGCTGGCTCCGCTGCCGGGGGAAACCCTCGACGGGCACAAGATCCGTCTGGCGGCCAATATTGAAACCCCTGAAGATGTCTGCGGCGTGTTGGAACATGGCGCAGACGGTGTGGGACTCTTCCGGACGGAATTTCTCTATCTAAACCGCACGGAACTGCCGAGTGAGGAGGACCAGTTTCAGGCCTATAAGAGCGCTTTGGAGATGGTCTATCCGGAGCCGGTGATCATCCGGACTCTCGACCTGGGTGGGGATAAGCTGGCGCAGTATATTCCTTATCCCGGTGAAAGTAATCCTTCCATGGGCTTGCGTGCGATTCGTTTTTGCCTGGAACACCGGGAGATCTTCAAGACCCAGCTTCGGGCGTTGGCCCGGGCCGGGATCTATGGGAATCTGAAGATCATGTTTCCCATGATTTCCGGACTCCGGGAACTCCGGATGGCCAAGGAAATCTACTACGATGTACTGGAAAATCTCCGGAGAGAAGGAATCCTTTTCCATGAGGAGATCCCCCTGGGGGTGATGATCGAAGTCCCTTCCGCGGCCATTGCCGTGGATCTGATCGTCAATGAAGTCGATTTTGTCAGTATCGGGACGAATGACCTGATCCAGTATTCCCTGGCCATTGACCGGGTCAACGAGCACGTCGCCTACCTTTATGAACCCCTCCATCCGGCTATTATACGGATGATCAAGCATGTGATGACCGTGGCCCGGGAAGGGAATATCCCTGCAGCCATGTGCGGTGAGGTGGCCGGGGATCCCCTCTATGCGTCGGCCCTTTTGGGGTTGGGGCTCAGGACCTTCAGTATGAACCCCGTCTCCGTCCCCCGTGTTAAACGGATCATCCGGCGGGTGACCCTGGAGGATTCCCGAAAGTTGGCACGGGAGATTCTGGATCTTTCCACCGCACGGGAGATTGAGGAATGGACGAAAGAGCGAATGCGCGCCCTCTTTCCGGATGAACCGGAATGGGAAGAGGAGTCGGAAGAGTAAAGGGGTCGAACCGGCAGGTCAGCGGCGAACCATGCGTCGTCCCTGGGACCCGGGGTAGGGGGTGCGACGGCCCAGGTTGCCGGGCATCTTCTCCAGGTGAAACTGCAGCCACAGTTCTCCGTAATTCTTCATCTTCATCTTTTTGTTGTTCTGCAAATGGATCAGATTCTTCTGAATCTGCTCATCGCTGGGATGTTTCTTCGATCCCTTGATCAGGACCTGGATTGCTGCGGCCCGGTCTCCCATGCGGAGCAGGCAGAAAGCATAGAGGTTCCAGAGCAGCCCCTCCTTGGGATTGTACCGTACGGCCCGCTGGAAGGTCTTGACCATGGCTTCCTTGTCTTTTCGCCGCATATAGATTGCAGCAAGCATCCCCTGAGCGATCCAGTGCCGGGCAAAGGCCTTTTTCAGGAAGGGAAAGGCGGCGTTGAAGTCTTTCTTGATGTAATGGATGACACCGATCTGGGCCTTGAGTTGAGAGGTAATGAAGAACTGGTAGCGTCCGTATTTTAATCCTCCCTCAAGGGTCCGGATCGCCCGGTCCATTTTCCCGCTTTTCAGGTCCTGACCGACCCCCTCCATGAGTCCGGAAATGGCCTTGTTGATCCGCCGTCCGAGGAGGTAGTTGGCACCCATCATGACGACCAGGGCGATGGGTAGGGCCAAACCCCAATGAAGAACCTTAAAAAAGTAGAGCAGGGAAAAAACCGCTGCACCCAGGGTGGTGGAAATCAGGAGATGGATCATGGGTGTATTGCCTTTCTTGTCTGCAGAATTGCATTCGTTCGCACAACCTATCAAAATCGGGCTTATGAATCAAGAGTGAATCATCGTTTTGTGAATCATTGTTTTGTCACTTTCCCCTTTGGGAGAAATGCCTTGACATCAAAGGGCGGACTCAGTAGAATCGCCCCATATTCGATGAAAGTCTGCGGTTTTGATGGTCTTTTGCAGATGAAGCCGGGGCGTAGCGCAGTCTGGTAGCGTACCTGAATGGGGTTCAGGTGGTCGGAGGTTCAAATCCTCTCGCCCCGACCAGTTTTTTCCGAAGGCACCGAATTTGTTGATTCCCTTCACCGTTTGTGGTGAGCTTCTTGAATTTCGACCGTTCGTGTGGTTCGACCGGCTCACCATGCTCGGAAGCTTGTCGAACCCTCAATGGTGCCGGGTCAAATGAAGGATTCCTTTCAGCTATCGAGTCCTTTATTTTCATTACCGGCTGAATGAACGAGAGCCCTTCCGGGGCTTTTTTCATTTGGACCGACGGACCCATCGCGACGAGGTCTTCTTGCTGATTCTGCTTTCCAATGATGATGGAGTTTCCGCCCGGGGCCTTCAAACCCTGGCAAAAACGCTGCAACCTTTGGGGCGTATCGTCGTGGTGGCCCCGGACAGGGAACGAAGCGCCGTCGGCCATTCCCTGACCCTCCACAAGCCTCTCCGTGTTCATGAAGTCGGCGCGGATGTCTACAGTGTGAACGGGACCCCCACCGATTGTGTCACCCTGGCGGTCAATACGATTCTGCCGGAAAAGCCGGTACTCCTGATTTCCGGGATCAATCGGGGAGCGAATCTGGGCGATAACATCACCTATTCAGGCACGGTGGCTGCGGCAATGGAAGGGGCCCTGCTCGGGATCCCCTCGATGGCGGTTTCCGTCGTCGGTGAGGGCCATTTGCGTTACAAAGAGGCAGCCCAGGCCACGCTGCGCCTCTCCCGAAAGATTGCCGCCCACGGTTTGCCTGCCCATACCTTCCTGAATATGAATGTCCCCAGCCTCCCTGCCGCG
>CAYQVN010000161.1:0-5293 GCA_964420895.1 uncultured Nitrospirota bacterium
GCAGAATCTCGGCAGTGGCGTTTCCGATCTTCTGTATCTCAACTTCCATCTTCTTCATCTCGTCGGAGACAAAACGGGTCGTCATGGCGCTGGCATCGACACGAACCTTGAGATTCTCACCAATATAGAGAGACGCCAGTTCACTGGTAACCTTCTGTGTTAACGCAGGGTCTTTCCCTTCATAAGAGAGCTTAAAGGCCACTGTAAAAACAGCCTGCCGACCACTCTTATCCAACCCTTCCGTAGAGATCAGCTCCATATTGATGTCTTCCCGCATCTTTCCGATGATCTCCTCCCGGGTCCATTTTTCCTTATACTCCGGGTAGAGCTTGAACTTCTCGATAATCTCTTCAAGTCGAGTCCGGCTCATGATCCGCTGTTGAATCACATTGAGCCGCTCTTCGACCTGGGAGGTGACCGTCGACTGGACATACTCCATGGGGATCTTCTGGTTTTCGATCAGAATCAACGTCTCCGACTTGTAGATCGCCGGCAGCAGATAGGCGACCAGGGCGATCACCACAAAAAGGGAGACCGCCGGGATCAGGATCGTCCACTTCCTCTTCCGGAGGATCCTCCCCAGATCCTTGATGTCCATAACATTCTGTTGTTCCATTTACTTTTCCTCTGCCTCTATAAAAGTTCCGCCGTTAATGGGAGTCCATGTCAGGGCACAATAATCGTATCTCCCCGTCGCAACTGGACATTCTGCTCCAGATGCTTTCCCTTGATGACCTTGTTGTAATTGAAAAGGAGCTTTTCACCACCGGCCCGGAGGATAATGATCGATCTCCGATTCGCATAGGGCGTCAACCCCCCGGCCAAAGCCAGGGCCTGGATGACTGTCAGCTTGCCATTGTAGACCTGCGGGCCGGGCATATTCACCTCTCCCTGGATGTAGACCTTGTTGCTGTTCATCTGCTTGACAATAACCGTCACATCCACGCCGGGGACAAATTCCTTGAGCCGGTTCGTGATCGCTTCCTTCAGTTGCAGAACCGTCAGTCCGCTGGCCTGCACATCATTGATGAGAGGTACGGAGATCTTGCCGTCGGACCGGACCACCGCCTCCGTCGTCAGGGTCTCATCCTTCCAGACGGAGATAAAGAGGATATCTTCGGGACCTATGACATATTCTTCCGTCTCGGCGGCTTGTGCCTTCTGATCCGCAGGGACCTCCGGTGCCGTCCCCATCGTCGCACATCCCCAGATCCCCCAGAAGCAGACAATCGACAACAACAAAAGAACTCTTTTCATAAACCGTCACTCCTTTCCGCAGGCTCCCATAATCACATCGAGTTAAATTTATCTATATTATTCTCTTTAATCTTATAAAGCAAGGCCTTATAGCTCACCTTGAGGATTTCCGCCGTCTTTTTCCGGTTCCAGTTCGTCTGTTTGAGGACCTTTTCAATCAGGGCTTTTTCCGCCCTCTTCGACGCGATTTTGCTGATATCCCGCAGGGTATATTCTTCCAACCCATCCATAAGGGAATCGAGAAAAGATTGAGGACGTTGCAACATTGCCGGTCCGGCATGATCCAACACCGTGCCCTCCGAATGATCCGACGACAGTTCCTCCTCTTCTTTCAGGCGAAATTCCGTAAGGATCGGTTTTTCGCTGCCCAGGACCACCACCCGTTTGATCATATTCTCCAACTCCCGTACGTTTCCCGGCCAGTCATACTGCATGAACCGGTCGAGGGTCTCGTTGGAGATCTTCTGAAAGGACTTGTTGTATTTGAGATTATATTTCTGCAGGAAATGTTCCGTCAGGACGGGGATCTCTTCCATCCGTTCACGCAGCGGAGGAACGATGATCGATACGACATTCAACCGGAAATAGAGGTCCTCCCGGAATTTCCCGTTGGCGACCTCCATCTCCAGGTCCCGATTGGTCGCTGCGATCACTCGGGAATCGACCCGCACATCCCGCTCGCTCCCGAGGGGCGAGAATTCTCCATCCTGCAGGACCTGGAGAAGCTTTGCCTGCAGGGACGGATGGATCTCCCCGATCTCATCCAGAAAGATCGTTCCGCGATTGGCATACTCGAACTTCCCCGGTTTTTTCTTATGGGCACCGGTGAAGGCGCCCCGCTCATAGCCGAAGAGCTCGCTTTCCAGCAATTCGTCGGGCAGGGCCGCACAGTTTACCTTGACAAAGTGTTGATTCTGACGGGTGGAATTCATATAGATAAAACGGGCGATCAACCCCTTACCGGTGCCGCTTTCACCGCGCACCAGAACGGTGATGTCCGTATCAGCAACCTGATCGATGACTTCCTTAATGGCCGCCATCTTCTCACTGTTGCCGAAGAGGATCTGGCCGCCTGCCTGATCATTCACCTGTTTCTTGAGCCGCTTGACTTCTGAGATGAGTTCTCTTTTTTCCAGCACCTTGTTGATGGTGATCTCTAGTTCATCAGGATCAAAAGGCTTGTTAAGGAAATCGGCGGCGCCGAACTTCATCGCCCCGACGACGGTACTCGTCTGGCGGTGACCGGAAAGCATGATCACACTCGTGTCAAGGCCGTCCTCCTTGACATGCTTGAGGACCTCAATCCCGTCCATCTCGGGCATCACCACATCAAGGATCACGAGATCCGGTTTGTCCCGCTGGATGATCTCCAGACCTTCCCGGCCGTTGGTGGCAATATCAGCATGAAAACCGAACTGGGAGATCAGGGTTTTCAGGTAATTACAGATCTCGATCTCGTCATCGATCACAAGAATACGGGTGTCTTCAGACATTAAAGACCTTTCATGTCGATGCAAAGAGGATTTAAAAAATCCCTGCAAGGGAAAAACAGATCAAAGTGCAAATGATTTGTGTGGTTTCACCCCATGAAAACTCTAAAGCATTTTGGTTATTCTAACACAAACTTCAACAAGAAAAAACACAAAAGTTGACAAATATTAACTCTGCGGAAAATAAGCGGAATTTCCCCATTCATATGGAAAAGTTTTTCCACATCACAAAAAAAAGGAAAAGATTTTCACAATTATGGAAAATCTTTTCCCAAAAAGAGAAGTTTCTTTCCTATTTTTCCTAATCTTGCTTCTTCAATGCCGGCCTCTTCGCTGCCCCGGGAAGGAGGAAGGAGAAACAACTCCCTTTTCCCGGTTCACTTTCCACCCAGATCTCTCCACGATGGAGGGTAATGATTTTCTTGCAGATGGAAAGCCCCAGACCGGCTCCCTTCTTTTCTCCGTATTGCTTGCCTACCTTGTTAAATTCATTGAAGACCTGATCGATTTCTCCCGGCTCAATCCCGATCCCCGTATCAATCACCTGTGTCATGACCTCGTCCGGGTTTACGCTGCAGCGGAGGGTAATTTCACCGGGCGCCTTCGTAAACTTCACGGCATTGGCCACAAGGTTAACCAGTGCCTGCTCTATGGCATTGGCATCCATGGGGATCCGGATCTCCTCTTCAGGAAGATCGAGATGAATCGCAAGGCCGTTCTTTTCGATATAGTGTTGCATACGTCCCACGACCCGATGGATTAATTCCAGATAAGGCCCTTCCTGCAGGTCATACTCCGCACTCCCCGATTCCAATCGACACCGGTCGAGCATGGAATTCACCAACTCCAGGAGGCGGTCACAGTTATTTCTCGACTCATGGAGAAGGTGTTTCTGTTTCTCGTTCAACGAACCGAAGGACTCGTCCAGGAGCATCCGCATGTAGCCATTAATGATCGTCAGGGGAGTCCGCATCTCATGGGTCGCCACGGCAAGGCAGTTGGTCTTTTTCCGGTCCAGTTCCATGAGCCGCAGATTCGACTCCTGCAGGTCCTGGGCCATGATCATCGCCTCTCTGCGACTTTTCTTTTCCCTATTCCGCCCCAGAATACTCTTGGAAAGCCTCTCGATCGTCATCTTCATCGCATTCATACCACCGCTTCCACTGCTTTTCTCCAATACCGGAGTATGCAGGGCCTCTACGGCCGATGATAAGACGGCGTGCCAGGAGATGGGAATCGCCATTGTATCGGGGCAGTAGTTCTTGACAAAGGTCATCATGGAAAGCTGTATTTCTTCAGGAAGGGTCGTGCTGATCAAAACAAAATGGTATAACTCTTTTTTAAGGATGGAGATGGCACAGTCACTCTCCAGGCAGTCCCGAACCTGATACCCCTCGCTTGAGAGCATTTTCTCAATACTTTCCGAAACATCGGGATCGGAATGAACAATCAGTATTCGTATGGATTCTTTCATGGCAAATAGACCGACCGGATAGGCGATGTGATGATTTTATTTAACCAGATCTATTAACTTATTGTCAATACAAAACGATTTGCAGAGAAGGGAAAGTTGTTTCCTATCAACAGGGAAGGGACTGGACTCCCTGACGGGAAGATGCTAACGTATCCCCTGATGAATATTCCGAAAAAACTTCGACAAATCAACTTTCGCGTCAAGAAAAGACTGGGACAGAATTTTCTGCAGGAAGAAGAAGTCCTCTACGAAATTCTCTCCCAGGCATCGGTTCAACCCGATGACGTGATCCTGGAGATCGGGGCCGGTCTGGGAATCCTCACGGAACCCCTTTCCGATGCCGCAAAATGGGTCATCGCCCTGGAACTCGATCCCTCGCTCTACGCCTACCTGTCGGAGCGCTTCGGAAACCGGAAAAACCTCCGAATCCTCCATCAGGACATCCTGAAATACGATATGAAAGACCTCCCGAAGGAGGGGGTGAAGGTCATCGCAAACCTCCCCTACTATATCTCCACCCCGATTCTGATGCATCTGTTGCAATCGATCCAGCGCTTCTCGCTGATCCTGATCATGGTGCAAAAAGAAGTGGCCGAACGGATTGCCGCAGGACCGGGAACAAAGAAATACGGCTCCCTCAGCATCGCCGTCCAGTATTATGCGAAGACCGATATTGTATACCAGGTCCCGAAAACCGCCTTCTACCCGGTGCCGGAGGTCGATTCCGCCATCCTTCGCCTCACCCTCCGCAAGGAGCCCCCCGTAAAGGTTGCCGACCCGGAGCGATTTTTCCGGCTCGTTCAGGCCGCTTTTGCCCAAAGACGAAAGACCGTGCGAAACTCGCTGCGCTCTTCCGGATCCTTTTCGCCGGAACAACTCGATGCCGCCTTTACCGCATCGGGGATCCAGTCTCGGCGGAGGGCCGAGACCCTGTCGATGGAGGAATTCGCTGAACTTTCGAAACATCTGTTCTGATATTTCCACTTTGCAAAGGTGGGGCTGGAACAGGTATAAAATTTCTTTTATTTATTGGAAGGATATGGTAGTTTTTTTAGTTTACAGATCCAAAACA
>CAYQVN010000162.1:0-5280 GCA_964420895.1 uncultured Nitrospirota bacterium
TAGGATTAAGAGTAAGATTACGAGTAAGAATGCTTGACAACAATAAACCAGGCGCTAAGGGCGCGGAGAAGGGCAAGGGACAAAGGCAGGTACAAGACCTGTAGCGTCCCGGTTTATCCGGGACGAAATCCCCACAACTTTCCCGAAGGTTGGCCAAGCGTTGTCTCTATAGATTGTTGAATTTTGACGAGAGAATGGTGGCCATCTGTTGAATTCTTTCCGTCGCTATAGAATTCGAGAAATCTCCGATCTCTATTCCGAAAATTTTTGCCAGGGAGAGTAATTGCTGGCCAAATACCCCTTGTGGGTTATGTCGGCAGGTCCCTTTTTGGTCTTCCCCTCTCGCTTTTCCCCGTCCCGCAAGGGCTGATCACCCACAGACGGTTTCATTCAGAAAATTCTTGACATCACTAAATATTGTGGTATAGTCCCATTCCATATACAACATTATGTGATTTCTGTGAACATCCTGTTGATATCCTGTGGGCATTCTGGGGGGCTTTTGTGAGGAATAAAGAGCCGATGCTGAACAAGTCTCAGAAGACCGGAAGTTCGCGCCATTCCGCAAGTATCTTTACCGCAATCCATTCAATAAAGTCTCGTTCATCATAGGTGCTGACTACCCTGAGGGAGGAAATCGAGATGTCAGGCAAAAAAGGCGTAGAGTCAGTTGGTGAAGTCCTGGATCTGAACCGAGAGGAGATTGCCTCTGTATGGGATCGGGATTCCTTTATGGATGCTCTGATCCGGGAGAATCACGGCAGTGAAGAGGTGGCTTCCATGATCAGCCGGGATATCGAAAAGGAGTTTGCCTCCCACAAGCATCGGCCCCTGACGCAGCCGGTGATGCAGAAACTGATCGAGGCGAAGCTGATGTATTACGGTATCAAGCGGATGCCCTCGGTCGTTTTTCCTGTCACCACGCAGGAGTCTTCCCGGCATCTGGATCTTTCTCCCAATGCCGTCCGTGTTCTGGAGCGGCGATACCTGAAAAAGGATGATGAGAACCGCCCCATTGAGGAACCGAAGGATATGTTCCTCCGGGTGGCGAAGAATATCGCCGAGGCGGAGCGCAGCTACGATAAAAAAGCCAACGTTCCGGAGAAGGCCCGGGTTTTCTATCGGTTAATGACAAACCTGGAATTCCTGCCGAATTCTCCGACCTTGATGAATGCCGGACGGGAATTGCAACAGCTTTCGGCCTGCTTTGTCCTCCCCGTGGATGATTCCATGGAAGGGATCTTCGACTCCCTGAAACATGCGGCTCTGATCCACAAGTCGGGCGGCGGTACCGGGTTTTCCTTTTCCCGTCTCCGGCCCAAGAATGCCCAGGTCGGTTCCACCGGTGGGGTGGCCTCCGGTCCGATCTCCTTTATGCGGATCTTCAATACCGCCACGGAACAGGTGAAGCAGGGGGGGACTCGCCGGGGGGCCAACATGGGCATCCTCCGGGTCGACCATCCCGATATCCTTGAATTCATCCACGCCAAGGAGAACGACGGCAGTCTGAACAATTTCAACCTTTCCGTCGGACTCACCGAGGCCTTCATGGAAGCGGCCAAAGCGGAGGAATCCTATGATCTGGTTGATCCCTATACGCAGGCGTCGGCGGGGAAGCTTGATGCGAAGGAGGTCTTCGACGAGATCGTCCGGTTGGCCTGGAAGAACGGGGATCCCGGGATCGTCTTTCTCGATCGTCTGAACCGGGACAACCCGACGCCCCTGCTGGGTGAGATCGAGTCGACCAATCCTTGTGGCGAACAGCCCCTACTTCCTTACGAGGCCTGCAACCTCGGTTCCATCAATCTGGCAAAGATGGTCAAACACCAGGACGGTTTTCCGGAAGTCGACTATGAAAAACTCTCCCGTGTCGTTCATACGTCGGTCAATTTCCTCGATGATGTGATCGATATGTCGAAGTTCCCCCTGAAAAATATTCGGGACATGGTGCAGGGAAACCGGAAGATCGGTCTCGGTATCATGGGGTGGGCCGATCTTCTCATCGCCCTTAAAATTCCCTATAACTCGGAGCGGGCGATCGAACTTGCTGAAAAAGTGATGTCCTTTGTCCAGAAGGAGGCCCGCACGGCGTCGGAGGAACTGGCCTGCGTTCGGGGAGTCCTTCCGAACTTCAAGGGGAGCATCTATGACACAAAGGGGATGCCGAAGGTGCGGAACGCCACAACGACGACCATCGCGCCGACAGGGACCCTCTCCATTGTTGCCAACTGTTCTTCCGGGATCGAGCCACTCTTTGCTCTTTCCTATTACCGGAACGTGATGGACAACGATAAACTGATCGAGGTGAACGAGTCTTTCCAGAAGATGGCCATCGAAAAAGGTTTCTATACCGATGAATTGATGGCCCGGGTTGCCGAGAAGGGAAGTGTGCAGGAGATGGAAGAGATCCCCCGGGAGGTCCGGGAGGTCTTTGTGACCGCCCACGACGTGACGCCGGAATGGCATATCCGGATGCAGGCCGCCTTCCAGAAATATACGGACAATGCCGTTTCCAAGACGGTGAACTTTCCCCATGACGCCACGATTGCCGATGTGGAGGAGGTCTACCGACGGGCCTATGAGACCGGCTGCAAGGGAGTTACTATCTACCGCGACGGCAGCAAGGCGGAACAGGTACTGAACCTGAAGAAGAAAGAGGCCCCGGCGCAAAGATCTGAAGAGGTTCCTTCCCCCGAAGAGATCCCGACGACGCCGAAGACCGTCCCCCTGCAGGCCGAAAGGGCCCTCTCCAGGCCGGCGATCCTGGAGGGATTTACCGCCAAGATGAAACTGGGTCACGGGACCCTTTATATTACGGTCAACGAGGTGGCGGGAAGACCGGTCGAGGTCTTTGCTACCATCGGGAAATCGGGACAGTCAACAATGGCGAAGACCGAGGCGATCGGCCGACTTGTTTCGCTCTCCCTCCGTTACGGCGTCCCCGTGGAAAAGATCGTCCGTCAGCTCAAGGGGATCGGCGGGGATTATCCGATCTTCCAGAAAGACGGCCTGGTTCGCTCCATCCCGGATGCCCTCGCCCGGATCCTGGAGCGGCGGTACATGAAAAAGAATGGGAAAAACGGGAAAAAGAAGCTCCATGTAGAGACGGATCAACTGGTCGTAACCAAAAGCACTTGTCCCGACTGCGGGGCTTCCGGCACGCTGGAAAGATCGGAAGGGTGTTTGAAATGTCTCTCCTGCGGTTACTCGAAATGCTCCTGACCTGATCACAGGGGGGTGGTTGGCTCAAGACACAGGGGGTCTTTATCATGAAGACCCCCGATTTTTTGCGGCCTCCCCGCTTTTCCCCTGTACGAAATTGTGATTTCAGCCGATTTTACACGTCTTGATCCGATCCATCCTTGAAATCCCTTCTGAGTTGTGATAAATAGTCCCTCATGACGAAACCTTCCAGACCACTGACAGGACTGTTGAACTGGGAACGGGTGGATGAACTGATTGAACGGATCAAGCCCCTTGGACCCTGGTATATCTTCTCTCCCACGGAGGGGTTGGAGTCCCTCTTCGAGGCCGAAGGGGAGGAGGCCTCCCGATTCCTCGCCGACCGGACGGAGGAACTGAAGACGCGCCCCCACGGTCCCGGATGGATCTACGTCCATACACCCGATGCGCCTTCGTGGATCAAGATCTATGACCCCTGCAAGTGCGGATCTTCCTGCAGTGTCACGACCCCGCCCGCCTGGTGGGAGATGGAGCTGACCGATCCGAGAGACCAACTTGCCCAAAACCCGCCTGAGGAGGAGAAAAAATCGCTCCTCCACTTCTTCAAAGGAAAATAGGGCGGGGTGAAAAGTCCTTTCCATAATATTTGGCGTCCTCAATAATTTTTGCAATTACTCCCTTTTTTTGTCCGTGTGTCCCCCCATTTTTAGATTTTCAGCCGCTCTCCATCTCGAAGAAGAGAAAAAAAATTCCCATATTGGGAAATATTTTTCCTATTTTGGGAAAAGTTTTTCATATAATTATGCTGAAAATATACGATATTCAACTTGTTTTAGCTAAAATTAGTGCAAATTCATCCTGATTGTCTGTTTATGAGCCGTATGGCGAAAACATTTCGAAAATGGCACAGGTTTTGCTACTATTACATCATTCAAACGGATGTTTTGGTGACAAGAAAGGGGCGCCGGCACCTTGAAAGGTCAAACCGAGAACAGACAATACGCTGAAGATCGCAGACAGAAGCAGACGGCGATCTTCAGTCGTCATACCCTCTTCGGTCGCAGAAAATTGAACCGCCGCAACTCCGACAGGCAGTACAATTATTATGTTGACTTGTACAGTGCCCGTCTCTTTTTCATCCTCCTCCTCATCGTCATCCTCTCGCTCCTGGACGCCGGCTATACTTACCGGTACATCTCTTTGGGGGGCAAGGAACTGAACCCGGTCATGGATTACTTCCTGAGTCAGGGAGGGTTTTCATTCTTCTCCTACAAGTTCGTGATGACGGGCATCGGGGTTTTTGTCCTCTGTCTCCATAAGAATTTCCTCTTTGCCCGGAGCATGATTACCTTGATCCTGATCTGTTATATCCTGCTCATGTTCTACCATGTTTCCATCCTCTATGCTACGCTCCAGTAGCGCTTGACTGGGTTCGGAAGTTCCACTATAGTAAAATGCCTGATGAGGTTTCTCGCTCCCTTTTCCTGCCGATTGTTCCTGTTTGAAGGTAATTTTCATGGAGTCTTTCACAAATATTGTCAAAGACATCGATTCGGTCCTTTCGGTGAATCAGAATATTGAGATCACCTTCGATCATCCTGATTTCATGGAGGAATACAAGAGCCGGGTGGAGAGTGTTTTGACGGACGGCCTTGCCGTCGCTCCGCCGACACGCCGGCGCATTTCTACCGACACTTCCTGTTGGGTTTACTTCCTGACCAAAGGACAGCGATACGGTTTCTCGACGCATGTGAAAGGGTATGGGAAGGACAATGTGGTGCTTCTGCTCCTTGCCCGTCCTCATGAAATTCTGCGTCTTCAGCGGAGAAAATATTTTCGTGTACCCGTCGAAATCCCCGTAGATTTTCAAGTGCAGGAGGGAGCTTCGGCAACTGTAGTCTCTTCCCTTTCCGGAGTGATCCGCAATATCAGCTCCGGCGGTGTCCTGATGATGGTCTCCCGGGATGCCGTCTCCGAGGGCAAAGAACTCCTCCTCTCCTTTTCCCTGAGTGCCGAGACCTTCCTCAAGGAGATCCCGGGGAAGATTGTCCGTGTGGAGCAAACGAAAAAGGGAAAGAAATATGAATACGGTGTGGA
>CAYQVN010000163.1:0-5253 GCA_964420895.1 uncultured Nitrospirota bacterium
CTACCACATATAATTCACCATCCCCATGAACTTTTCGTTCATGTCACGCAGAATGCCGCTGATCTTCAGTGCCATATTTTTGATCACCTTCAAGGCCACCTCCGGATGATTCTTCTCGATCGACACCAGGGATTGCTGTGTCAATACGAGGAGTGTAGAATCCTCCATGGCCTCAGCAGAAGCGGAATGTTTCCGTCCATCCAACAGAGAGAGTTCCCCGAAGAAACTTCCCGGTTTGAGGACACTCAAGGTCTGACGTTCTCCCTCCCGGGTGATTTTCACAATCCGGATCTTACCACTCAAGATAATATAGAGTTCACGGCCGGGCATATTCTCATCAAAGATTTCGCTCCCGGCGGTGTACTTCTTTTCCTGTACAACTTCAACTACTTTTTCCAGTTCCTGGTCGGTCAAATCGACAAAGAGCGGATTCACCCTCAGGATATCAATCATTCCCATGACACTATCCTCCTCAGACAGCCACTTTTTCGGGCTGCATTTTTTCCACCTTCACGGCACAGACTTTTGCTTCGGCTATTCCTGAAAGGGGGTCGAGGGCGGCAATGGTCAGACGATTGGCCGCCGATTCAGCAAAATGGAAATTCATGTAGACCACCTTCGGAGGAACCCGGCGGGTGATCTTCGCCTTGACCGTCACCGTTCCCCGGCGGGAGGAGAGACGGATCTCTTCCCCCTCCTCGATCTTCAGTTTCTTGGCATCCTGTGGATGGATCTCGACAAACCCTTCCGGACAGAGATCATGAAGTCCTCCGGAGCGCCGCGTCATACTGCCCGTATGATAATGGGAAAGCATTCTCCCCGTTGTCAGAAGGAAGGGATACTTCTTGTCTGGAAGCTCTGCGGGCGGCTTAAAATCAATCGGGGAAAAGAAACCTTTGCCCCGGGAAAATTTCCCTTTATGCAGATAGGGCGTGCCGGGATGATCGGCAGCCGGGCAGGGCCATTGGAGCGTCCCCTCCTCAAGTCGTGCATGGGAGATCCCTCCATAAAGGGGCGTTAAGGAAGCCATCTCATCAAAAATCTCGGCACTATTTTTAAAGCGCATAGGCCGTTCCATCTTTTCAGCAATCGCCGCAAGAATCTCCCAATCGACCCGACTGTCCCCCACCGGGTCGATCACCTGCCGGACCCGCTGCACGCGCCGCTCCGTATTGGTAAAGGTTCCGTTTTTTTCAGCAAAGCTCGCCGCCGGCAGCACCACATCTGCCATGGCCGCCGTCTCGGTGAGAAAGATATCCTGAACCACCAGAAAGTCGAGATTCTGGAAGGCCTTTTCCGTATGACCGATATCGGGATCGGAGAGGTATGGGTTTTCCCCCATCACGTAGAGGGCCTTCACCTTTCCCTCGATGGCGGCATTCACCATCGCCGTGGCCGGCAGACCCGGATCGCGGCTCAAGGTATCACACCGCCAGGCCTCGGAGAATTTCTTCCAGTTCGCCTCCTGATCCACTTTCTGATAACCGGGATAGTAATCAAAGAGACCGCCCATGTCACAGGCCCCCTGGACATTGCTCTGGCCGCGCAGTGGATTCACGCCTGTGCCCGGTTTGCCGACATTCCCCGTGAGCATGGCCAGGTTGGCCACACTCATGACGTTCTCCGTCCCCATGACGTGCTGTGTAATCCCCATGGCATAGAAGAAGGCAACGTTCTCTTCGGCTCCAATGATCCGCGCCGCTTCAATCAATTGTTCTTTCGGCACACCGGTCACCTTCTCCGTATAGGCCGGTGTATATTTTTTCAGGACCTTCTTCAGGGCGGTGAGATTCTCCGTCCGTTCCTTGATGAATTCCTTGTCCTCCAGCCCTTCCTTGAGGATGATGTGCATCAGACCATTGATGAGGGCGGCATCCGTTCCCGGGTGGTGTCGGAGCCAGAGCGTGGCATAACGGGTCAGGGGGATCTCCCGGGGGTCCGCCACAACGAGTTTGGCGCCATTGAACCGGGCACCCCGCTTCAACTGGAGTGCGATAATCGGATGGGCTTCCGTCGTATTCGAACCGATCACAAAATAGGCGTTAGAATGGGCAAACTCATCAATCGAGTTTGTCATGGCACCGCTTCCGAAGGAGGCCACCAGACCGGCGACCGTGGAGCTGTGTCAATAGCGTGCACAGTGATCAATATTGTTAGTGCCGATCACCGTACGCATGAATTTCTGAAAAACGTAGTTGTCTTCGTTGGTGCATTTGGCCGAACAGAGGCCGCCGATACTGTTACTGCCGTAGTCCTTCTTGATCCGGCCCAGATTCTCCGAAACCCGTTCGAGGGCCTCCTCCCAACTCGCCTCTTGGAGTTTGCCGGCCTTCCGGACAAGGGGTGTCGTCAGGCGATCTTCATGATTGATGTATTCAAAACCGAATTTCCCCTTGACGCACATGCATCCTTTATTGACGGAGGGGCCCTCCGGATGACTCACCCGGATCACCTGCCCCTCTTTGGCATGCATCATAATCGTACAGCCGCAGCCACAGTAATTACAGATCGTCTTAACCTTCTTCGCTTCCCAGGAACGCCCCTTGTACCGGGAGATCTTCCCGGTCAGCGCCCCAACGGGACAGACCTCGACACAATTCCCGCAAAATTCACAGGAGAGCACACCGTCATATTCCGTCGCAATCTTGGCATGAAAACCCCGCTGTGAAAAATCGACGGCGCCGACTCCCTGAATCTCATCACACATCCGGACGCAACGGCCGCAGAGGATACACTTATTGTAGTCCCGCTCGATCAGGGGATTCTGATTCTGAATGGGATGGACACTTTTCTCGCCTTCAAAACGGATCTCTTTCAATCCGAACTCATAGGCCAGATCCTGTAACTCGCAGCGCCCATTCTGTTCGCAGACCATGCACTCCTGGGGATGGTTGGAGAGAATCAACTCTACAATCGTTTTCCGCACCTTCCGGATCTGCTCCGTATCGGTCCGGACCACCATCCCTTCCGTTACCGGCGTTGTGCAGGAAGCAACGAGGCGGGGGATCCCCTCTACCTCGACGATACAGAGGCGGCATCCGCCGTAGGGAGAGAGTTTCTTATGATAACAAAGGGTGGGGATGTAAATCTCCCCTTTCTGTGCCGCCTCCAGGATCGTACTCTCCGGTTTGACGTCGATGACTTTATCATTGATTGTAACTTTCATCAGGGTACCTCAATCTCCTCTGGATTGGATTGAAACTGATTCATCACCGGTCTTCCCGGGAAGATCAGGCCTCAACTTTTTCGTGCGTATCCACCTGTGTAATGGAATCAAAAGGACAGACCTCGATGCAGACACCGCACTTGACACACTTTTTATCGATAATCTTCGCCAGTTTCTTGGGACCGCCCTGAATCGCACCCACAGGGCACTTTCTGACGCAGAGACCGCACATCTTGCACAAGGGTTCTTCCACCTTATACTGAAAGAGTGCCTTGCAGACACCGGCCGGACACCGTTTCTCATGGATGTGGGCATCATATTCGTTCTGAAAATATCGAAGCGTCGAAAGGACCGGATTGGGCGCCGTCTGCCCCAGTCCGCAGAGAGAGGCCGCCTTGATATCCTCCCCCAGATCTTTCAGAAGTTCCACATCCCCTTCTTCTCCCTTGCCGTCCACAATCCGTTCCAGAATCTCGAGCATCCGTTTGGTTCCGACCCGACAGGGAACGCACTTCCCGCAGGATTCCTCCTGTGTGAAATTGAGGAAATAGCGGGCCATCTCCACCATGCAGGTGTTCTCATCCATCACCACCATCCCGCCGGACCCCATGATCGCACCGGCCTGGGAGAGGGATTCGTAATCGACAGTGGTGTCGATGATCGACGCGGGGATACATCCCCCTGAAGGACCGCCGGTCTGGACCGCCTTGAATTCTTTCCCCCCGGGACAGCCGCCACCGATATCATAGATAATGTCGCGTAACGGTTTCCCCATGGGAACCTCGATCAGACCGGGGTTGTTGATCTTCCCCGCCAGGGCGAAGACCTTGGTCCCCTTGCTCTTTTCCGTACCGAAACCGGCATACCAGGCGCCCCCCTTCAGGATGATCGGGGCAATATTGGCGAGGGTCTCCACGTTGTTGATGTTCGTCGGTTTTCCCCAGAGACCGTGGTTCGCGGGGAAAGGCGGTTTGGGACGGGGCATCCCCCGCTTCCCTTCAATGGAAGCGATCAGGGCCGTTTCCTCACCACAGACGAAGGCCCCGGCCCCCTGCTTGATAAGAATCTCGAAATCAAAACCTGTTTTCAAGATATTCTTTCCCAGGACGCCCCTCTCCTTGGCCTGGTTGATGGCGATATTGAGGCGTTTTACGGCCAGGGGATATTCGGCACGCACATAGATATATCCGGTGTGAGCTCCCATGGCATACCCGCCGATCGCCATCCCTTCCAGGATGGAGTGAGGATCGCCTTCCAGAACGGAGCGATCCATAAAGGCCCCGGGATCCCCTTCGTCAGCGTTGCAGATCATATACTTCACATCGGACTTGGACATAGCGGCAAAGCCCCACTTGAGTCCAGTGGGAAAACCGGCGCCGCCCCGACCCCGGAGACCCGAGAGTTTCATCTCGTCGACTACCTCTTCGGGGGTCATCTCCTTCAAGACCTTTGTCAATGCCTTGTAGCCGTCACGGGCACAATACTCGTCAATGCTCTCCGGATCCATGGAACCGCAATTGCGCAGGACGATCCGTTCCTGGGCGGAATTGAAGGAGAGCTCCTCATAATAGGGAACATCGTCAAAGGGCTTTTCGCCGTTCGTCGGGCGGATCTGTCCGAGTACATGCTCCTGCACAACATCCCCCCCGATCAGATGTTTCTCGACGATCTGCTCGAGGATTTTAATATGCTTATCTTTCACCGGACTGATATTCCCGTAAAGGACTCGGCTCCTGCCCGGCAACTGCACGTCGACGAGGACCTCCTGGGAACACATCCCGATACATCCGGTCTGCTCCAATTCCGCCTTGACCTTACCCGCCTTGAGCAGCTGTTCCAGGGCATCAAAGATTTTCACCCCTCCGGCCGCCCGTCCACAGGTCCCCATGCCGACCATGATACGAGCCTTAGACTTGGCAGCGGTTTTGCTTTGCCCAACGGATTTCTTCGCCGAGGAAGACTTTGCCTTTGAGGCCGCCGATTTGCCGGCGGTCTTCCGGGCCGGAGCTTTTACTTGCGTTTTCTTTTTCGGACTTTTTTTTGTCATGCGCTAACCTTCAGTGAGATATAAATTCTGCCACGAATGA
>CAYQVN010000164.1:0-3250 GCA_964420895.1 uncultured Nitrospirota bacterium
GTGGAGAAAAAGCTCAGGCGGAAAAGAAAGTATGCTTGACAACAATAAACCAGTAGGCCAATAAGACTTCCTGTCGGGCTTATGCTGTAACCACGATACAACCTGCCGATAAAAGTAATCTCCCCCGTGGGACCATCAAAAAGAATGATCCACCATGTCAGCAGAAAGAGGCCGAACCCCCAGATGATGGCACAGGTGAGTGCAAAAGCTTTCACATTCAGTTTCATCACCGTCTCCTTTCTTTCCGAATGGCGCTGCGGATCAATGGCGTGAGAAAGTGAAAATTAACTCGCACGGACAACCGTCAGCAACATCCGGTGCACCGAGTACGCGGCGCGAAACATCCGCGCCATCGGTTAAACCCACCCCAAATGCCCATGCTGACGAACAGGATTAAGATTAAGATTAAGAATCCCGAAGATGAACAAGATCAGGGATAGAGCCCCCGGGCGAGCATCGCAGCGGAGACCTTATTGATCCCTTTGATCAGCGCCGCCGTCCGCATACTGATCTTTTCCGATTCAGCGATGTTATAGACCTCATCAAAGGCATGGGTGATAATCCGTTTCAACTGCATGAGGATTTCATCTATTTCCCAGAAGAAATTCTGCAGGTCCTGGACCCATTCGAAATAGGAGACGATCACCCCGCCCGAGTTCGCCAGGATATCGGGAATGACAAAAATACCTTTACCGTTTAAAATCCGGTCCGCCTCGATCGTCACCGGTCCGTTGGCCCCTTCGGCCACAAGTTTCGCCCGGACACGGTCGGCATTTTTTTCATGAATCGATCCCGATACGGCGGCGGGGATGAGGACATCGCAAGGGACGGCAAGGAGTTCTTCATTGGTGATCTGTTCCCCTTCGGAGAAGCATCTAAAATTCCCGTTTTCCCGGTAACAGTTCAGCAGATCCTCATAATGCAGCCCGTCAGGATTGTGTATCCCTCCTTTGGAGGTGCTCACGGCCACAAGGGTGCCTCCCATTTCCGCAATTGTTCGAGCCGCATTGGCGCCGACATTTCCGAATCCCTGGATCGCGAAGGTCACCGGTTCATCGATCCGTCGATTCATCTTTTCCAGCGCTTTGACAACCGTATAAACCACGCCTCTGCCCGTCGCCTCGGTCCGTCCCTGGGAACCGCCCACGACAAGAGGTTTTCCCGTCACCACGCCGGGGACGGCATGGCCTTTCTGTTGACTGTAGGTATCCATCAACCAGGCCATGACCTGCTCGTTCGTTCCCATGTCGGGGGCCGGAATATCCTTGTCCGGTCCGATCACATTCACCAACTCCACCGTAAAACGACGCGTCAGATGCTGTAACTCCTTCCGGGAGAGTTCATGGGGGTCAACGGTCACTCCCCCCTTCGCCCCGCCGAGGGGAAGGCCTACGAGGGCGCATTTCCAGGTCATCAACATGGCCAGGGCAGCCGTTTCACCGATCGTAACATCGGGGTGATAACGGATCCCACCCTTGAAAGGGCCGAGGACATCATTGTGCTGCACACGGTAACCGGCAAAGATCTTGACATCGCCGTTGTCCATACGGACCGGGATGGAGACAATCATGGAGCGGTCCGGCACCTGCAAACGGTTCACCACATTGGGATCAAGATCAATACGCTGCGCCACCTCGAAAAACTGCTTCGTCACATTCTGATAGACCGGGCATTCCCAGATTGTATGACAGGCCTTCATCTCCATATAAGGTCTCCTTTCGGCAGGTTTACTCTCATCCTACACCAAGCCCAAAAAGGAGGCAACTTGAGCGATCACCGCATAAGAGACAGCAGAGTTGTCTTTCGTCTCTCAATTGGGGAGCGTGCCTGCAAAATTCCGGGAGAAATACCCCTTCCCGCCCCGCAGCAGGTATGTTATAAACGAGATGATATATTTGGGAACCGTGATCATTGATCAAATCCCCCTTCATCCCCCTTTGCAAAAGGGGGAGACCGGAACTTGGGAATGACTTCTCTGGAAAAGTACAATCATTCCGTCCAGCGGCATCACCAGTGGAACACCTCCGTAGGGTGGCTGGACGGTATCTTCTTCGCACTCGGTGGAAGCCTGGTCTCCCACATTACTATTCTGCCGATCTTTCTCCGTCTCCTTACGGAAAGCAAGGTGATCATCGGTCTGGTTCATACCTTCACCATGGTGGGAATCTTCTTTCCCCAGATCATCGCCGCACATCATATTGAGTCGATGCCCAGGAAAAAGGGACTGGTCATTCTGATCTGGGGCGTCATGCGCCTCCCCTGGCTGGTCCTGGCCCTGATCCTTCCCTTTATGGTCCATCTCCCCCCGCCCTGGCCGGTGGTAATCTTTCTCCTCCTCTATCTCGTCTTCACCTTCGGCTGGGGTTTTGGTATTCCCCCGTGGCTCGACATGGTCGGCCGGATGATTCTCCCCAACAAACGGGGGGCCTTTCTCGGCATTCGTTTTACTCTCGGTCGAATCTTCGGCATGGTCGGCGCAGTTTTATCTATCTACCTGATTGAGGCCTATCCCTTCCCCTATAACTTTGCCCTCTGTTTTGCCTCCGCCTTTATCTTCATGAATATCTCCCTCTTCTTCTTCGCCCTGACCCGCGAGATTCCCTATCCCGTGGTGAAAAAGAAGATCGCCTTTGTCGAGTTCATGCGCGCCCTGCCGGACGTCTTCCGTAGAGACCTCAACTTCTTCTATTACAATATCTCCTTTTCCTTCATCGCCTTTACGAATCTGACCCTGGCCTTCTATTCGGTCTATGCTGTGGAACGCTTCGCCCTGCCGAGCAGTTATGCCGGGATCTTCACCACCGTATTCATGGCTTCCCAGGCTGCCACGGGAGTCATCTGGGGCTTCCTTGGTGACCGGTTGGGGCACAAGTTCTGTATCGTTCTCTCCGCGGTCATGAGCATTCTGGCAGCGGTAGTCGCCTTCTTTGCGCCCTCGGTACATCTTTTCTATGCCACATTTTTCTTCGCAGGCGGCTATATGAGCGGCGCACTGATCTCCAACATGAACATTGTCCTGGAATTCTGTTCCCCCGAGGAACGCCCTCTCTATATCGGTCTTTCCAACAGTTTTGCCGCCCCCGTCTTTATCGTCTCCCCCCTCCTCGGCGGATGGATCGTCGACCACTTCTCCTATAAAACAGCCTTCGCAACCAATGCCGTTCTCACATCGATCGGCCTGATGGTTCTCCTCTTCCTCGTAAAAGATCCCCGCCGTACCCCCCAACCCGAACCGGTAAATTCACAAAAC
>CAYQVN010000164.1:3350-5213 GCA_964420895.1 uncultured Nitrospirota bacterium
CCTCGTAAAAGATCCCCGCCGTACCCCCCAACCCGAACCGGTAAATTCACAAAACAAATGACCTGTGATATGATCATGTTGTGAATAAAGAAATGACGGGCAGGAAAGTAGGAAACCAAAAATCAGGTGGGACAAATTGGCCCATTGGGTGGGTCAAAAGCCCCTTTCCCCCGGAGATAAATCCATTAGAGAACCCTGTGGATCGGCTAACCTCTCTGAACAAAAGCACAAATAACCTTTTCTCCTGCCGGGCTTTTCCGGCACGATAATTGCTTTTCAACCCTGTACCATCGTAGTGCACGGTGAGGTTGTTTCATAGATCAAAAATTTTCATTTCTGTTTTCTCGAGGGCTACAGGATATGAGCCCGAAGAAGATTCTCTGCATCGAAGACAATCCGAGCAGCCGGCTCCTCATCCGGAAGATCCTGGAACGGAACGATTTCGAGTTCCATGAAGCGGACAACGGAATTTCAGGAATTCGAAAGGCCCGCGATATCCAGCCGGATCTCATCCTAATGGACATCAACATCCCTGGAATGGACGGGTATGAAACCACCACCCGGATCAAGGGGATTCCCGAACTGAAAAACACGCCCATTGTGGCGCTGACGGGACAATCCGGCCAGGGCGACCGGGAACGAACCCTCATCGCCGGCTGTGACGGATACCTGGCCAAGCCGATCATCGCCCGCGACCTTCCCCGAAAAATCCAGGGGTACCTCACAGGGACCCGAGAACGGGTTGAAGGCGTCGAGGAAGGGAACTACCTCAGAGAATACAGCCAACGCCTCGTCAACAAGTTGGAAGGAAAAATTTTCGAGCTGGCGGAAAAGAACATTCAACTCCAGGATTACGGTCAGAAGATGGAGCGGGTCTATATCGGGGTCATGAGTTCTCTCATGAATGCCCTGGAGCAGAAAGACCCTTACACGGCGGGACATTCCACACGGGTGACCCGACTGGCGCTCTCCATGGGACGCCGAATGGGACTCTCTTCAGAGGAGTTGAATACCTTGACGCGGGCGGGGGAACTCCATGATGTGGGGAAACTGATTATCGATCTCTCCTCCATTAACAAAACCGCACAGTTAAGCGCTGAGGAATGGCTCCGCATGAAAGAACATCCGACGATCGGCGCCCGCATCCTCATGCCTCTCACCTTTCTGCACAAAGAGATCCCCATCGTGGCCCAACATCATGAGCGGTGGGACGGCCAGGGATACCCCAACGGTCATTCCGGGGACGACCTCAGTCTGATGACCTGCATCATCACAGCTGCAGACAGTTACGATGCCATGACCTCAGCGCGCTGTTACCGCAAAAACGTCACCCCGCCGAAAGAAGTGGCCGAGGAAATCGACCGCTGCCGTGGCGCCCAGTTTCATCCCGAAGTCGCGGACACCCTGATTACCCTGATCCACGAAGAGGATGTCCCTCTCCCCCGCTAACCGGTCCCTGCACGGGATCAGAACTCCGTTGCATCGAAGGCCCCGCGGATCAGTTCAAATTTCTTTCGTTGTCCCTTCCGGTCCGTCCGGACGGAGACCACATCAAAACGACAGAGCGGTAAAGGCCCGCCCTTCTCGTTCAGATAGGCCTGGGCCGTGCGGATCAACTGGCGTTGCTTACGGCGGTCCACCGCCTCCTGCGGCATCCCGTAGGCAGCCGTCGAGCGTGTCTTGACCTCGACAAAAACGAGAGTCTGAGCCTCCCGGGCGATAATGTCGATCTCCCCGAAGGGGGTCCGGTAATTACGCCGCAGAATCTCAAACCCTTCCTGCTGAAGATATCGAACGGCCCGGCTTTCCCCGAGCTTGCCGAGCAGGAGATGTCGCATCACATCCTTCTCCACGACTCCTTAG
>CAYQVN010000165.1:0-3858 GCA_964420895.1 uncultured Nitrospirota bacterium
TCCTCTTCGTTGTCTTTTCCCCTGTGAAGGCAAACCTTCACAGGGCCAGACTCCCGCTTTACCGTATTTTATGCCGCCTACGGCGGCTGACACATTAAGGTGTCTTGGGGTGCGCTTCCTGCGCCGTACCACAGGGGGTACGCCTCAGTCGCGTGCCTTGACGAGACCGCCCTGCGACCCTCTCGGTGCGTCACAGTATTTACGAACAGGACCACTTATCCGGTGATCTTGTCGGCCTGTTCGGAGGTCAGCTTCTTCTTCCCTCTCTTTTCCTCAAAGATCATTTCGTTAATCGCCGCACCCGCCGGCACCATGGGCATTACATTGGCCTCCCGGTCGACCACAAAGTCGAGGATAACTGTATTCTTGATGGAAATTGCCTCACGGATGGCATCGGGAACATCCTCTTTCCGGGTCACCCGAATTCCGACCGCCCCGTAGGCCTCGGCCAGTTTCACAAAATCGGGTGCGCTCGTGAGACAGGTTGAAGCATAGCGGCAATCGTAGAAGAGCTGCTGCCACTGCCGGACCATTCCGAGAAAACGGTTGTCAAGAATGGCGATATTCACCGGCAGCCGGTGCTGAACGGCCGTGGCCATTTCCTGGATATTCATCTGGATACTGCCGTCCCCCGCGATATCAAAGACCACCCGGTCGGGACAGGCAAATTGTGCGCCGATGGCCGCGGGAAAACCGTACCCCATCGTTCCCAGTCCTCCCGAGGACAGAAACTGCCGGGGCGAATGGAACTTGTAGAACTGGGCCGCCCACATCTGGTTCTGTCCCACCTCGGTGGTGATAATAGCCTTCCCTTTCGTCGCCTTGTAGATCTCTTCCACCACGTATTGCGGTGCAATCTTCCCCTTCCGCTCACGATAAATCAGAGGACGATCCTTCCGCCACTTGTCGATCTGGGAAAGCCAGTCCTTATGCTTCGTCTTCCACTTCGCGCCGCGCTCCGCAGCGATCAGCTTGCCCAGTTCCCGAAGGGTATTCCGGCAATCTCCCACGATCGGAACATCGACTGGCACGTTCTTTTTGATCGAGGTCGGGTCGATGTCGATGTGGACAATGGTTGCCTTCGGCGCAAAGGCATCAATCTTCCCGGTCACCCGATCATCAAAACGGGCGCCGACGGCAACAATGAGATCGGCATTTTGCAAACTCAGGTTGGCCGCACAAGTTCCATGCATGCCGGGCATCCCGAGAAAGAGTGCGTCATCACCCGGGAAACCGCCCAACCCCATAAGGGTGCTCGTCACCGGAATCCATGTTTTTTTGGCAATCTTCTTCAGTTCCTCTGCCGCACCGGAGAGGATCACTCCGCCGCCCGTAAACAAGACCGGCCGTTCTGCTTTCTTCATCAACGACAGTGCCCGCTTGATCTGCTGAAGGTTCCCATGAAGGGTCGGTTTGAACCCCTTCAAATCGACTTTCGAAGGATAGGCGAAATCGGTCTTGTTCACCGAAACATCTTTGGGAAGATCGATCAGGACTGGCCCCTTCCGGCCGGTCATGGCGATATGAAAGGCCTCCTTGATGGTCGAAGCCAGTTTGGAAACGTCACTCACCAGATAGTTGTGCTTGGTGCAAGGGCGCGTGATCCCGACAATATCTGCCTCCTGAAAGGCGTCGTTGCCGATCATCGACATGGGAACCTGTCCGGTAAAAACCACGAGAGGGATCGAATCCATATAGGCCGTGGCAATGCCCGTGACGGTATTGGTCGCGCCTGGACCGGAGGTGACCAGGACCACGCCCGGTTTTCCCGATGCCCGGGCATACCCATCCGCGGCATGGACGGCGCCCTGCTCATGCTTGGTCAAAATATGGCGAATCTCCCGCTGCTGATGAAGGACATCATAGATGTTCAGCACCACACCGCCGGGATAGCCGAAGATGGTGTCGACCCCTTCTTTTTTCAAGCACTCCACAAAGATTTCAGCACCGGAAAGCTTCATTGCACTTCACCTCGATAAATCTATAGAGCCTGCGTGAAAGAGAGACTTTATCACCCTTTTATGGGAAAGACAAGCGGAAATTGGTCAGGACTTCCCCCAATTTTCAAGGACACAGGGGAAGCGGAGAAAGGAAAGTAGAAGGGACAAAGGCTCAAGGGCACACAGGCACAAAGTTGAAAGGCAAAAACAAAAAGCAGGTAACCAGGACTATGGAAATATGGGAACTCTACGCGAGGGAAGGTCAGGAAGAAACTTCACTCCCAGCGCGGAGGACCTTCCGGCCGTTTCTTTGCTCCCTGAAGACAATCAGCGATTCCAGCACCAGCCAGACTTCCAGAAGGAGAATGGTGGAACCGACACCGAGGAGCAGGAAATTCCGGTCCTGCCAGTAGGCGGAGATCTTCAGAAACATCCCCGACATGGAGACGGCCAACATGAAGACCATCGGCACCATTGTATAAAGTGTGGGCCGCCCCTTTCGGAAAAGATAGACACTGACCGTCAGAAGGGCCAGCGCTGCAATGATCTGGTTGGTCACACCGAAGATCGGCCAGAGGGCCATTCCCGATGAGACATTCCCTACGGGGATCCGGGCCAGGGCAAGCCCCGACAGGACGGCCACGGCCGAGGCCAGGTAACGGTTCTGCAAGGCGGAGATCCCGGCATTCTCCCCGATCTCGGAAACGATCAGCCGGAGCATCCGGGCACAGGTGTCAAGAGTAGTCATGGCGAAGGAGACGACGATCACGACAACGAGGGTCTTGGAAACGTCGAGGGAGAAGCCGAGGGCCGAGACGAAACCACCAGCCCCATCCACGAAGGCCGACAGTTTATGGGAGAGGGAGTTCATTGCCCCCCAGGAGGCATACCGCTGATGCCAGAGGGTGGCCGAACCAATCCCGGCCGTACAGGCCAGAACGGCCATCGTCGAAAGGCTCCCCTCGGCCAGCATGGCGCCGTAACCAATAAAAGGCGCATCCGATTCACGGTCGATCTGCTTGACCGTCGTCCCCGATGCAACAAGGGAATGGAACCCCGAGATCGCCCCGCAGGCAATCAGAATAAAGAGAAAGGGGAAGATCGGCGGCGCCCCGGCGGGATGGAGCTGCACTGTCGGCGCCACAATTTTAGGATGGACGAGAAAAAGACCAAGATACATCGCCCCCAGACCGAAATAGAGGGCAAAGGAATTCAGGTAATCCCGCGGCTGCAGCAGTGCCCAGACAGGGAGCACCGAAGCGACAAAGGCATAGGAGAGGAGAATCACAATCCAGAGGTTCAGAGAAATCCCGCCGCCCATGGGGTGAGATGCTCCGAAGCCAATCCCCGCCCCCATCAACAGAACACCGACGATCGTCGCACGGCCAAGGCCAAAACCGGTCTTAAAAACGAGGGCACCAATCACCATTGCCACAAGAATGAGGAAAAAGGTCGGGAAGACTGCCTGGGGATGCTGCCGGAAGAGGACCCCGATGACAATGGCAAAAACCGCAATGACAAGACTGAGGCCGAAGAAGATCAGGATCAGAAAAAGGTTACGCGCGCGGCGTCCGATGAGATCTTCCGTCAGATCCCCGATGGAGCGCCCCCGGTGCCGCAGGGAGACAACAATAGACGAAAAGTCATGGACAGCGCCGATAAAGATCGTCCCGAAGACCACCCAGAGGAGTCCCGGGAGCCAGCCGTAGATCACGGCAATGGCCGGTCCGACGATGGGCGCCGCTCCGGCGATGGAGGCGAAATGATGGCCGAAGAGAACATAACGGTTGGTGGGGACAAAGTCGACATCGTCCTGCAGGAGATGGGCCGGGGTGGTTCGTTCCGGATCGAGCCGGAGAACCTTGCTTCCCAGAAAGCGGGCATAGAACCTGTAGGCCAGAAGATAGGCCGCAAGAAC
>CAYQVN010000165.1:3958-5212 GCA_964420895.1 uncultured Nitrospirota bacterium
TATACCTCTATTCAAAGAAATGGAAAACCGCCCGGTAACAAAGCGGAGCCTTCGGGATCTCTTTCGTGGAAACGGCAGGAACCCTTCCCAATTCGCGATCTCCATTCTTTATAAGAATTTCACCGTAAGCCTTTCCCTTGAGGATCGGCGCCGCCAAGACGGAGGGAAGGGACACTTCCCGGTGAACCCGGGCTTCGTTCCCGCGCCGGACATGGACGAAGAGGTCCCCGGCCGCCGCAAGGGGCACTGTTTTTTCCTTGGCACCGGTCACGGCAACATTCGAGGAAAGAGGTTCGCCCTTTTTGACCACCTGCAATTTCTTATACATATTGAAGCCGATACTGAGCAGTCTCCCCGATTCGCGAACCCGGGCGCGGTCTCTGGAAGCTCCCATGACGACGGAAATCATTCGTAGTCCATCCCGGGAGGCTGTAGCGGTAAGATTATAACCCGCCTTCCGGTAGTAACCTGTCTTGAGACCATCGGCCCCGGGAAAGTTCCCGATCAGCTTGTTCGTGTTGTCCAGGATAAATTCTCCATCCCGAAAGGGTGCGCGCTCCGTCGATGCCCATTCGAGGATTTTCGGATACTTCACCAGTTCCCGGGCAAGGAGCGACAGATCATGGGCACTCGACAGATCAGGCTTCTGCCCACGGCCGGGCGGCAGACCGTCGACACTGTAATAGTGCGTATCGGTCATCCCCAGTTCCCGGGCACGGCGATTCATCAGGTCCACACACCCCTCGACACTCCCCGTCAGGAACTCCGCCACCGCCACACTGGCATCATTGGCCGAATGAATGGCGATGGCCTTCATCATCTCTTCCAATGAAAAAATTTCCCCTTCCTTCAGATAGACTTGGGAACCACCGAACTTGCTTGCCTTGGCCGAAGTCTTGACGGGGTCCCGGAGGGTCACCGACTGCTCCTGGACCTTCTCCATGACCAGGAGCATCAACATCATCTTGACCATGGAGGCCGGCGGATGTCGATCATGTGCATTCTTCTCGTAGAGAACCTCGCCGGTGTCAGCATGAATGAGGATCGCCGAGGTGTAATCCCCGTCATGGATTGCCACGGCGGGACCCTTTTGGGCTGCCGGAATCGCAGTGGGCACAAAAAGAAACAATAGAAGGATGCCCGAGATGAACGATCGAATCGCCGGGATAGACATGACAAAATTCTCCTTTATAACATCATGAGGTTGAATGGTGTCCATATTGGCACATCCGCCCCCTTGTCGTCAATAACCAC
>CAYQVN010000166.1:0-5178 GCA_964420895.1 uncultured Nitrospirota bacterium
CCTCCTCATTCTCCCTGTTGACAGGGAAGAGATATGTTAAATTTATGATTGTTTTTTCCGGGTGATGCAGAGCAGCCCGACCAGGCCGGATCCGATCAGCAGAAGAGACGCCGGTTCGGGGACAGCAGTGGTGTAGGCCCAGGCCCCGATGGAACTTGATACATCTGCATCAGGTTGAACATAATAAGTCCCCCAACTTGTTCCGCCGAGTTCAGAGGTTGAAATGTGATAATCCGGGTGTGTGCCGGGATAGGAAGGGGAGGGGGGCGTCGAGGTTCTCCCATTATAATTGTATTGCATACCGCTCCCGGTTAGCCAGCTCGAGGTGGCTTCAAAGGCCGCCATTATTGCTTGACCCGTGTAATGCACCGTCTGTGCCTGAGCCAGATCCGCCATTTGCCAGGTTGTGATCCCACCGTAATTGTCGGCTGCAATCGATGCCTGCTGCGCGGCAAAATCCTGATTGGTATAACGTGCCATGTCGCCGACCCAGTAGAGGCCGGTTCCCTCATCGTACACGACGAGATCCCCATTGGGACCCAAGTTCATCGGTATGAGCGCGGCATTGCTAATCTGAGAAAAACCCAATAACAAGACGATCATCAAAATAAGTTGAATGCGTTTCATCATTCTTTTTCCCCTTTTACAAGTGATTAAATTTCGTGATCCCCATTCCCCCCCGAACTCTTCGAGGAAGAAATCAATCCGTGAAATGTGCTTTCCTCACCTCCTCTCTCCCCGAGATGTAATTGCAATACCATGGACTTTTGCTCCCCACGGTCACTGGAAGAGACCGGTGAAAGTTCGCCCAGATGAGAATTATTGAATACTGCCGAAGGCCAAAACCACAGGAAGGGACAGATGCCATTTCCGTGCAGGACGTCCCGAAGGAGAACAGAGGGTGTCGTTGGCTTTCTACAGGTCCTCTGAATTGGTCATCGGCACCGAAAGCCTCCTTTTCACTATGTGGTCACTGTGGAAAGATAAGGTGCCGCCAATTTCAAACGCAGAGGCAGAATCCGTTCAGCGATTTTCCGATCTTGAATCAAGAAAAAGCAAAGTGCATGCCAAACAGAAGAGGGGGGGGATTTTTCCCTGTAACTTTTGTATTGTATGGGAGAAATTGAATTTGCACCCTACAAAGCGACAATGCGTACCTCAATGTCGTATGGGACAATTTTCCACAGATACAATTGGAAATCTTCGATTTTCTTTAAGACAGTACAGACGTTGAATGGATTGGGACATCTTTGCCAGTTATGTACCTGTTCGGTCGCATGAAAAGTATAAACGCTTACATGGCGGGGAAGTTTCTGAGGGAATGAAGTGTAGCGAGAAATTTGCGTGTAGCGCTTCCGAGAATATGCTCTGGGTCATCTTGCAGGAGAGTGAGATCCTTGAAGGTATCGGCGTCGACCCACTCGGAAAGGACACGGATGGAGAGCCCAGCCAAACGGCCATTTTCCATCATCGTTTTAAAGACCGATAACGTTCCCATTTCAACGCCCCCATAGACGGAAACGACCGGCCGGTTGAGGGCCAACAGATAGTAACCGCCGTCATTGGCAGGACCGAGGGCCATGTCACAATCCTCCAGGATGGAGAAAGCTTCCTGGATGTAGGTACTACGGATCTGGGGGGTATCGGTACCGATCTGAACAATCCGATCATATCCTTTCGCAAAGGCGTACGTAACGGAATGGGCGCACCGTTCACACAAATCCGCGCCCTCCTGGGGAATCAGAGTGATCCCTTCGGGGACAAGTTCACGAAAATAGGAAATCGCTTCATGGGGTGTGTAAAAGAGATAGACGTCGGCCTGGTCGACTCCCAATGCCGCCGACAGGGTGTCCTCGATGAAGGCGGAAGAAAGGGAGGCCGCCTGATCCGGGGTGAGGGGAGGCGTCATGCGGGTCTTCGATTTTCCCGGCCGGGGTTCTTTGGCAAAGATGAGGAGGGCGCGTTTCAGCATCAGAGAGCGTGATCTCAGGAAGTTTTTTCAGATTTTTCGTCGGCAGGATTTTTCTTCGCTTCTTCCTCTTGTCCCGGAGATTGGTTGGCCGGCACAGTCTCAGACGGCCCGGGTATGGCAGGTGCCGGTTCCGGGGCCTCGTCCTTCTCCTCTTTATCCATCTCCATGTCGATGGTGCTCTTGAAATCCTGTGAGGCCCGCTTAAATTCTGCGAGCCCCCGCCCCAACGACCGGGCAAGATCGGGAAGTTTCTTGGGGCCGAAGATCAGCAGGGCCACCACAAGGATGACCAGCATTTCCGGCATCCCGATTCCAAACATGATTCTTTTCCTCCTGACGTTGAATCGATGTCTTAATACTATGCACTGCCGTTTTTTTTGTCAAGGCGAAAGGGGGCAACGCAGGCACACAGGCACAAAGTTTCGGGGCATAAAAGCAGATCCTTCCTTTCCCTGGATCAGTGGATTTTACTTCGTTGATTTCCCGATGCTTGACTTCACAGGAAGGGTTCGGGTATCTTACAGAGACTTCACAGCAAGCTTGAAAGGTGAAACAGATTGTTCTCCGAAACGGCCCTGAAAATACCTCCTTTCATCGTCATGGACATCCTCGAAGAGGCCCAGGCCATGGAACGGAAGGGGCGGGAGGTCATCCACCTCGAGGTGGGGCAGCCCGATTTTCCGACCCCCCGCTGTGTCCAGGAAGCGGGAATCGATGCGATCCGGGCAGGCAAGACCCACTACACCCACAGCCTGGGGCTCCTTCAACTGCGCGAAGCGATCTGCGAGTGGTACGACAATACTTACGGGGTCAGAATCACTCCCGACCGGATCCTGGTCTCGCCGGGCACATCGCCGGTGATGCTTCTCCTCTTCTCCCTCCTCCTCGATCCGGGAGATGAGGTCATTCTCGGGAACCCGCACTATGCCTGTTACCCGAACTATATCCGGATCTTCCGGGGTGTCCCGAAATTCATCATGACCCGGGAAGAGGCGGGTTTCCAGCTGACGTCGGAGGCGGTGAAAGAAAAGATCACCTCGAAGACCCGTGCGATCCTGATCAACTCCCCCTCCAATCCGGTGGGGACCCTCATCCCGGAGAAAGAGATGGAGGCCATCGCCACACTCGGTCCTCCGGTGATCTCCGACGAGATCTACCACGGTCTGGTCTATGAAGGGCGGGCCCACACGATTCTCGAATATACCGACCGGGCCATCGTGATCAACGGCTTTTCCAAACGCTTCGCCATGACGGGATGGCGCCTCGGCTATGCGGTCCTGCCGGAAGAGATGGTGCGTCCCCTGCAACGCCTCCAGCAGAACTTCATCATCTCCGCCTCCGATTTCGTGCAATGGGCAGGTATTACGGCACTGAAGGAGACGGCGTCCCACTGTGCCGAAATGGTGCGGACCTACGACGAGCGCCGCCGCTTCATGATCCAACGTCTCCGGGAGATCGGTTTCGGTGTTGCCGTAGAACCAACGGGAGCCTTTTACGTCCTGGCCAACGCCCGGCAGTTTTCCCGGGACTCCCATGCACTGGCCCTGGATCTGTTGCGAAAGACCGGTGTCGCCGTCACACCGGGGATCGACTTCGGTGAAAACGCCGAAGGGTATCTCCGCTTCTCCTATGCCAACAGTCTCGAAAAGATACGCATCGGCCTCGACCGCATCGGCGCCTATCTGCAGGAAGGGGAAAAGGCATGAAGTCCTTGCAGGAAAAACTTCGGTCCCTCCCCTCCGTCGAAACCCTCTTGCAATCAGCACCGATACAACAACGCCTGCAGGAACAACCCCGCTGGATGGTACTGGATGCCCTCCATCACGTTCTGGACGAAGAACGCGCAAAGATTCGCTCCGGCGACCATGAGGCCGAATGCGCGAACACCCTGGATGCCCTGCTGCCGCGGATCGACCGTATCCTGTCCGAACTTGCATCGCCGCACCTTCGCCCTGTCGTCAACGCCACGGGAGTGGTGATCCACACCAATCTCGGCCGGTCGATTTTGACGGAGGCGATGATGGAAAATGTCGTCGCCGTCGCCTCGGGCTATTCCAATCTCGAATATGAACTGGACGCCGGACAGCGGGGGTCCCGTTACAGTCATGTGGAAGAACTTCTCTGCCGCATCACCGGGGCGGAAGCAGCCCTGGTGGTGAACAACAATGCCGGCGCCGTCCTCCTGGGGCTCAACACCCTGGCGGAAGGAAAAGAGGTCATCGTCTCCCGGGGACAACTGGTAGAAATCGGCGGTTCCTTTCGGATCCCCGATGTGATGAAAAAGTCGGGGTGCGCCCTGGTGGAAGTCGGCACAACCAACAAGACCCATCCCGCCGATTATGAAAAGGCCATCACCGACCGGACCGGTACAATCCTCAAGGTTCACATGAGCAACTTTAAGATGCAAGGGTTTACGGAGGAAGTGGGACACCGGGAACTGCTGTCCATCACCCGGGCACACCACCTTCCCCTCATGGAAGACCTCGGAAGCGGGAGCCTCATCGATCTTTCTCCCTACGGTCTCCCGAAGGAACCGACGGTGCAGGAGAGCGTTCAGGAAGAGGTCGACCTGGTTACCTTCAGCGGCGACAAGCTGTTAGGCGGCCCCCAGGCGGGGATCCTCGTCGGCAGCCGGGCAATCCTCGACCGGGTGAAAAAGAACCCCCTGACACGGGCCCTCCGGGTCGATAAGATGACCCTCGCCGCCCTGGAGATCACCCTGCGACAATATCTTGATACAGACACGGCCCTGCAGTCGATTCCGACGCTTCGGATGCTGACACAATCCCCGGAAACACTCGAAGTCCGTGCAAAGAAACTGGCCCGTAAGATCTCTGCAGTTCAAAGGACAAACCTGTCCGTCGAGATCCTTCCCGACCAATCGCAGGTCGGAGGGGGCGCCCTGCCGGAGGCAACACTCCCGACCTTTGTGGTGGCCCTACAATCGTCTGCCCTCTCCGTCAATCGGCTGGAACGACATTTTCGGAGACAAGATCCACCGGTGATCGGCCGAATTCGAAAGGGGCAGTTCTTTCTCGACGTACGGACCCTGTGTGAAGAGGAGTTCGGCGCCATCGTCGCCGCAATAGAGACCCTTGCCCAAGGGGCAGCTTAGTGGCCCTATTCGCAAATACGGTGGCATTTGAGGGTCGCAGCATTTACGAACAGGACCACTTAGGATGAGACAATCCTTCCAGCCACAGGAG
>CAYQVN010000167.1:0-5079 GCA_964420895.1 uncultured Nitrospirota bacterium
GAGATGGAAGACAGAAGGACATCTTCCTGTCCTCGCTGCAACTATCCTCTGGAAAACCACTCTTCCCTTTCCTGCCCCCGATGTGGAGAACCCCTTCCCAAACCTTCGGGATGTCGGAACTGCGGCCGGTGCGGCAGGTGATCCGATATCGGAGAAGATCTCTGCCGCCCCACTTTATCGGACTGGTTCTTTCGACTTCTCTCCCCAGACCTTTTCGAGGTAGCGGTCCCGGCCGGAATTGTAGCGGTAGAACTTGTACCGGATGGGATTCTTCTTGTAATAATCCTGATGATACTCTTCGGCCTTGTAGAAGGTGGCCGCCGGGACGATTTCGGTGACGATCGGTTTGCCATACCTTCCCGAGGCTTCGAGCTTCGCCTTTGATTCCTCGGCAAGTCGTTTTTGCTCATCATTGAGATAGAAGATCGCCGTCCGGTACTGTGAACCCACATCGACGAACTGGCGGTTCGGTGTCGTGGGATCGACATTTCGCCAGAAGACATCGAGCAACTCATCGTAGCTTAGGATGGACGAATCGAAGGTCACCTCCACCGATTCAGCATGACCCGTTCCGCCGGCGGAGACCTCTTCATAAGTCGGATCCTTTTGGGTCCCTCCCGTATATCCCACGGTTGTTGAAATCACTCCCTCAAGTTTGTCAAAAGGATGCTCCATGCACCAGAAACACCCTCCGGCAAAGATCGCCTTTTCATATTTTTCCACGGCCATATTCCTCTCTCCGGCCTGTACAACCGGATTCCACAGAATCAGCACAAGCACTGTTAAAAGAAGGGGCATTCTTTTCATGGCCCCATTATACCTTGCTTTTCAAAATCGGGAAACTTGGTGGGGAAAAACGCTGTATCTCGCGAAGACGGTAGTGCGCCAAGCGCAGCTTGCACTTCTGATAGGGTGCCCCGCCCATGTTTCGTGGGCAGGAAATCCCCATCGGGCAATGCCTAACCAGCAGCCCGTATTGTGTGTTGCGCAATCTGCGGAGTGCTGCTATTTGGAGCGAACAAAGATTGTGAAGCGTACACAGAGAACACTGGAGGCAGAGTAAAGCAAAAAACCTCCCTATTCCTTTCCATGATAGAGGTGTACCCGGTCTCCCCGGCGGATCCCGGTCTTCTCCTGAGCACTCCCCATGAAACAGAAGATTTCCAGCAGATCGAAACTGTTGATGATCATCCCCGGGGCATCGCTTTTATTTTCCGCGTAAGATTGATAGAACCCGTGAAACTGTTTGCCCCCCACCTCTGCGACAAAGTCCTGATCTTCAAATGCCTCCAGATGTTTCCGCTGAATATTGGTAATCAGGTTGCCGAAACGGTCGACATGGATCACCTCTCCCCGCAACCGCTCCTCGGTAATCAACAACTGGGGGATATTCAACTGTTTGTAATCGGAGATTTCCGGCCCCATTTTTTTCGGGCTCACCCCGCTGGAGAGCCAGGCCGCAACGGGGGCAAAGATATCCCGGCCGTGAAAGGTCTGACTGACCGGTTTTCGCATGTACCCTTCCGCGGTAATCTCCCGTACCGTACAATTCCCTGCGTCGGCAAAAAGAAACGAGAGCGCCCCGTTATCGGGAGCCAGAAAAAAGGATTTTTCCCACTCGACAAGAAGCGGCCGCCGCCCCGTACCGACACCGGGATCCACTACGACCAGATGAATCGTCCCCTCGGGAAAATACCGATAGGAATAGGAGAGTGCATAGAGGGCCTCCTCCACATTGTGCCGCTCAATCTCATGGGTCAGATCAACGATCCGGACGGCCGGATTCACGGCCAGGATCACCCCCTTCATGATCCCGACAAAGGGATCGTAATTTCCGAAATCGGTAATCATCGTAATCGTAGGGGTCGTCGTCTTTGTCATCATTCCCTCCCGCCCGGTAGATATTACCTTTCAGTGTGTACCATTCTCCCCTTTCGGAGTCAAGCCGCCGATCTCTTTACGGAGTCTTTCAAGAAAAACAAAGGAGCGGATTTCACGTCCCAGGAGATGTCGGAAATAACGATGAAGCAGATTCCTTAATTCACGGTTCAGTCTCCTTTCCAGGCGTACCTGTCCCAAACGTTCCCCTTTCAGAGTCAGGGCCTGCTCCCAGAAGCGAAGACATCCCAGTGAGAGTTGATATCCCTCGTCGGTTCGATCCCGGCAGTCCCGACAGAGAATGCCGCCCTGTTGAAGGGAAAAGCCAAAGGGCCCCTCTCCTCCACCACATTGCGCACAACCATCCATCCGTGGGGCGAAGCCGGACAGAACGAGCAGGCGGATTTCAAAGATCCGGAGGATCGGCTCGATCTCCACGGCCTCCTGAAGCCGGTCCAGGGTCTGCAGAAGGAGCCGGAAGGTCTCCGGTGCGGCCTCTCTTTCCGGCAACAGACCGAGCACAAGCTCGGTTAGATATTGACCGGAAGCGGACCGGAAAAGATCCTCCCGGACCTTCCGGAAGGAATGGAGGATATCGAAATGATTGACATTGACCAGGTTCTTTCCCTCCCGATCGAAGTAGATGAGCGTACCGTGAGTGAGGGTCTCCAGTGAGGGTCCAAAGCGGCTTTTGAGACGCCGGGCACCCCGGGCCAGACCAGCCAGTTTCCCGCGATCCGGCGTGAGAAAGGTCACGATCCTGTCGGCATCTCGATAATCAATCTTTCGGAGGACAATGGCTTCCGAGGAGTAAAGGGGCATACCTTGTTGTCCGTTGGGCCGACCGAATGCCGACTCTCTAAGGGATCGGCATCAGGGTCGTAGCAATCGTAAAATAGATCAAAATCCCCACCAGGTCGGTGGAGGTCGTCACAAAGGGGTGCGTGGCAACGGCTGGATCAATGCCGAGTTTTTTGAAGATCATTGGATAGAGGACACCGATGGTCACGGCAAAAAGCATGGAGGCACAGATCGAAAGCCCCACAACCAGTCCGAGCATTGGGTGGGAATGAAAGAAGACATAGGTAAAGACTCCGAGGAGGTTGCCATAGATGAAACCGAGGAGAAGCCCCACCCGGATCTCCTTGAAGATCACCGGCAGAAGTTGATCCAGGCCGATCCGACCGAGGGCCATGCCGCGGACCACAATAACGGCGCTCTGTCCACCGATATTCCCTCCCATCCCGAGGATGACCGGGATGAAGGCCGCCAGGGCAATCATCTTGTTCAGAGAACCCTGAAAGGAGGCAATCAGGTAGGAATTTACGACACCGGCGATGAGGGTCGCCGTCAACCAGGGAAAGCGAAGCCGGGCAATCTTGAAAGAAGACTTGCTGGTAATCTCCTCATCGTCAGTCCCGGCCATCTTGTAGAGATCCTCCGTCGCCTCCTCACGGATAACGCCGATGACGTCGTCAACGGTGACAACCCCTTGGAGATGATGGGCCTCGTCCACTACGGGCATTGCCAGAAGATCGTATTTCTCCACCTCCTTGGCCACATCTTCCTGATCGGTATCGACCGAGACATAGACGACATCGGAATTCATGATCTCCCGCACCGTCAAATCGGGAGCGCCGACGATCAATTGCCGAAGAGAGATGACACCTAATAGATGTTGATGATGGTCAACAACATAGAGATAGAAGACCATCTCAAAATCTTCCGCACGGCGGACCTTTTCAATCGCCTCCTTGATGGTCATATCCTCATAGACGGAGAAGACATCGGTGGTCATGATCCCGCCGGCCGTATCCTCTTCGTAGTCGAGGAGTTTCTTCACGTCGGCGACCCCTTCCTCATCCTTCATGAGGTCGAGGATCTCCTGGGCCTTTTCCTCCTTTAGGGAACCGAGCAGGTCGGCGGCATCGTCCGATTCCATCTCCTGAACAATCTCCGAGGTCTCCTGCGGATTGAGATCGACAACAAGTTCCTCCCAGAGCGCTTCACCCATCTCACTCACCACATCGGCCGCCAGTGTTTCATTGGCACGGACGATGTGGAAGAGTTTCTTTTTTTCGTCCGAGGAGATATGCCGGAAAAGGTGGGCAATGTCGGCCGGGTGGGTCTGCTCGAGGATCCGGAGGATGTTCAGATTCGCATTCCGCTCCAGATAGCGCCGGATCGACCGTAAGGTAATGTCGAATTTCTTGGTATGCATAATGGACTCAGAAAAAGAATATCATCTGCTATTCAAACCCCAGTTCCCGCAACATCCTCACCTGACTGCGCCAGTCCTTTCGGACCTTGACCCAGAGACGAAGAAAAACCTGCGATTCCAGGAGGGTCTCCACCTCCGGCCTAACAAGGGAGCCGATATCCCGTAACATGCGCCCCCCCTTCCCGATGAGAATCCCCTTCTGGGAATCCTTTTCCACGTAGATCGTGGCATCCACATCGATGATCTTTCCCGAAGGCCGCGTCTTGACCTGCTCGACCCGGACTGCCACGGAATGGGGAATCTCCTTCTCCGTTTTGAGGATGATCTTCTCCCGGATCATCTCGGCAATCATAAAACGTTTGGAAACATCGGTCAGGCTTTCCTCCGGGAAATAGGGAGGCCCGGGAGGGAGTGCTTCGGCGATCACCTCTTCGAGTCGATCGACACCATCCCCGTTCAGGGCTGAAACGGGGACGATCCCCTGAAAGGTCATCTTTTCCTGGTACGCCGAAATCAGGGGGAGAAGTCTCTCTTTGTTTACAGTATCTATTTTGTTAACTATCAAATAGATAGGCGTATTTACCTCATGTAATATGTTGAGTATGAAGCCCGCCTTTTTCAGGAGATTCGGATCCGGTTCCACCAACATAAGGATCAGGTCTGCATCATCCAGGGTGGATAGAGCCGTCTGAACCATGATCTCGTTCAAGCGGCGTTTCGCGTTGTGAATCCCAGGCGTATCGAGAAAGAGGACCTGGTAGTCATCGGTTGTCTTGATCCCCAGGATGCTGTTCCGTGTCGTCTGGGGTTTGTCGGTCACAATGGAGACCTTCTCCCCGATGATCCGGTTCATCAGGGTCGACTTCCCCACGTTGGGGCGCCCGATCAGAGCCACGTAACCGGAGCGGAAGACCTTTTTCTGATGATCGGTAGTTTCCATCATAACCCCACCACGAAAGGAGCGCCGATCCCCGAGGAGA
>CAYQVN010000168.1:0-5064 GCA_964420895.1 uncultured Nitrospirota bacterium
GGCATGGTGCTTCTTCCGGGCGATGCTCTTCGGGGCGGACCGTCAGTGGTGGGGCGACGGCGGAAGACGTCCCCGTCCCCATGAAGGGATTGACCTGGTCCTTTACAAGAACAGCCGGGAAGAGAGGGTCTGGGTCACGGAAAGCCTGCAGGTTCCTGTAGCGGTTTCCGGCCGGGTTGCCGCTGTTGTTGAAGACTTTCTGGGGTGGTCGGTTTTTGTCCATCATGAATCGCTTGACGTGGAGGGGCGAGCTCTTTTCACCCTCTATGGACATCTTCTACCAGCGGCCGGAATCATTCCCGGTCGGGAGTTGACGGCGGGGGAGATCATGGGGAGCCTGGCGGCGATTGAAAAACCGGTACCCCGTCTTTCTCCCCATCTCCATTTTTCCGTTGCCTATCTCCCCCGTGAGCTCCTGGGGGAGGAGCTGTGCTGGGAGTGTATCTCCTGCCGGGAGGACGTGATCTTTCTCGATCCCGCCGATACGATGGACGATATTGTCATTCTGGCTGTTTTAAGGAGGGATTTCGATGATTCTTGATAAAAGTCCCTACACCTTCGACCGGGTCGTCCGGATCTCGATTGCTGCAGGACTTCTCTGGGGAGGGGTCCGGCTTCTCGGCTATCTGAGTGATGTCCTGATCCCCTTTGCCGTGGCTCTCCTGCTGGCCTATCTGATCAACCCCCTGGTGGCCCGGGTACAGAAAAGAATCTCCCATCGCGGTACGGCGGTCTTTCTCACTCTCCTGATGATTGTTCTATTGGCGGCCCTGCTCATCGGGTGGCTCGCTCCCCTGGTGATGAATGAGATCTCCCATATGGGGAGTCTTCTCTCCGGTCTCGTGAACAATTCCGATATCGCCGAACGGGCATCGAAAGAGCTTCCGCCGGACCTCTGGAAGGCGGTCCGGGACTATGCCGCCCGGAAGGAGATCCAGGATCTCTTCAACACGGAAAACCTCTGGAAGATCGCCGAGGCGGCTGCGCGGAAGGTCCTGCCGGGGATCTGGGGGTTCATCACCGGGACGGCAAGCTTTCTTCTCGGGATGGTGGGACTGGTGGTGGTTCTTCTCTATCTGGTCTTTCTCCTCATCGATTTTCCGCGGGTCCGGGAGGGTTGGACATCGCTGATTCCCCTCCACTACCGGGAGAATGTGGTCGCCTTTGTCCACGATTTTGATTCCGCCATGAACCGCTATTTCCGTGCACAGGCAGGGGTGGCGGCCATCGTGGGGGTCCTCTTTGCCGCAGGGTTCACCCTCATCGGTCTTCCTCTGGGGATTTTGCTGGGGTTTTTCATCGGGCTTTTGAACATGGTCCCCTATCTGCAGATGATCGGACTCATCCCCGCTTTTCTCCTGGCCGTGATCCATGCCCTGGAAACGGGAGGGAGTTTTCCGATGATCCTGGGGTTGACGGGCCTTGTCTTTGTGGTGGTGCAGTTGATCCAGGACGCGATCCTCGTGCCGAAACTGATGGGAAAGGTCACCGGTTTAAGCCCGGCCATGATTCTTCTATCCCTCTCCGTTTGGGGGAAACTCCTCGGGATCTTCGGCCTGATCATTGCGCTGCCCATGACCTGTCTTCTCCTTGCCTATTACCAGCGGTTCCTTATGGGAACGGCTGGTAAACCGTTGGAGGCGTAGGAAGGTGCAGTGAAATTTTTAGCCGATCTTCATCTCCACTCTCCGGCCTCCCGCTCGACCAGTCCGGCCATGACGCTTTCGAATCTCCATTGCTGGGCTCAGCTCAAGGGGGTGACCCTTCTCGGGACGGGGGATTTTACCCATCCGGCGCGTCTGGCGGAGATCCGGGAAAAGCTAACTCCTGCGGAAACTGGACTCTATCGGGTGCGAAAAAAGTTTCGGAATGATAAAGAGGTCCCTCGAAGTTGCAGGAAGAAGGTCCGCTTTCTCCTCTCTGCGGAGATCTCCACCATCTATTCCAGGGAAGGGAAGACCCGGAAGGTCCACCATCTTCTTCTGGCGCGAAATCTCAATGCTGCAAAAAAGATCAATCATGCACTGTCGAAGGTGGGGAACGTAGAATCCGACGGCCGGCCGATTCTGGGGCTCGATTCCCGGGATCTGTTGAAGATCGTTCTCACGAGCCATCCCGAGAATCTCCTGATCCCGGCCCATGCCTGGACGCCACATTTTTCCGTCTTCGGCGCCTTCTCCCGTTTTTCTTCCCTTCAGGAGTGTTACGGTGACCTGGCTTCAGAGATTCCTGCCATCGAAACCGGCCTTTCCTCCGATCCCCCCATGAATCGGCGTTTGACACAGCTTGACGGGATCACACTGATCTCCAACTCCGATGCCCATTCCCTGCCGAAGCTGATGCGGGAGGCCACTCTCTTTGATACCGATCTTTCCTATCCGGCCCTCCGGAAGGCACTGTGGGCCGACGGCAATGAAAAGACCCTCCTGGGAACGATCGAATTCTTTCCGGAGGAGGGGAAATACCATTACGATGGGCATCGGAGCTGCGGGGTCTGCCTCTCCCCGGCGGAGACGAGAAAGAGAAAGGGGCTTTGCCCGATCTGTGGGAAGAAGCTCACATTGGGGGTCCTTCATCGGGTGGAGGCGTTGGCAGATCGGAGGGATGGGGAACTTCCTTTTCCGGGCAAACCCTGCCAGTCCCTGATCCCTCTCCAGGAGATCCTCTCCGAGATACTTGGTGTTGGTGTCGGAAGCAAAAAGGTGGACCGGGAATACCGAAGGCTTCTTGCCGTCCTGGGGGATGAATATACGATCCTGTCGGAGACCCCCTTGTCCGTTCTGGAGGAGGACTCACCTGCGCTGGCGGCGGCGGTTGACCGTGTCCGGGCCGGAAAGGTCCGTATCCGCCCCGGCTATGACGGAGTGTACGGCAAGATCAGGATTGCTGATTGAGCTATTACGATTACTTATTTGTTTTTTCAGGAGGAGTTGCATATAAACTTCAGGAACGAACCGTCTACGGAAAGGAGTCACGCCATGCGATCGATCTTAGACATCTTCGGCAAGTCCCCCTTCGGGCCGATTCAGGAGCATATGAAGAAGGTCCGGGAGTGTGTGGATAAAACGGAATCGCTTTTTGAGGCGGTCTTCCGGGAGGATCAGGAGGCCGTGGAGACAATTGCCCGGGAGATTTCCAAGCTGGAATACGAGGCGGACCAGATCAAGAACGAGCTTCGGGATCATCTGCCGAAGAGCATCTTCATGCCCGTCAATCGGAGCGATCTTTTAGGTGTCCTTTCGAGCCAGGATACCATCAGTGATGTGGCGGAGGATGTGGCGGTGATGCTCACCCTTCGCAAGATGACCATGCCGGAGGCGATCGGGGAAGACTTTCACAGCTTTCTCGATCATGTCCTGCAGACCTTTCACCAGGCCTCGGAGATCATCGATGAGCTTGACGTATTGGTTGAGGCCTCTTTCGGGGGGCCGGAGGCTGAAAAGGTCATGGAAATGATCGACCGTCTCGGTGTCCTGGAACACGATACCGACAAGATTGAAAAGGTCGTGATCCGGAAATTCTTCGAGATGGAAGATCAGATGAAACCGGTGGCCCTCTTCTGGTGGTTGCGGATTCTCAAGAATGTTGGGAACATCGCAAACGCCTCGGAGAAGATGGGGAACCGGCTGCGGCTTGTGATTTCCAAGATGTAAATTAATGATGGACTCGTTATAAGTCCGTCTGCACTCATTTCAAATCTTTAAAGAGAAATCATGACGTTCTTCCTCCTTACTGTGGCCATCCTTCTCGGTCTCTATACGGCCATGACCATCGGCGGCAACGACGTGGCCAACGCCATGGGGACCTCTGTGGGCTCCAAGGCGCTCAGCTTTAAGGAGGCCGTTCTCATTGCCGGGGTCTTTGAATTTGCCGGCGCCGTCCTCGTTGGAAGCAATGTGACCAACACGATCCGGAAGGGGATGATCGACACAGATATGTTTCTCCAAGACCCCCTGCTTCTGGTCTACGGCATGCTGGCGGCACTGATCGCCACGGCCCTCTGGCTGCAGCTTGCCACCCATTTCGGGCTGCCTGTCTCCACGACCCATTCCATCGTCGGGGCGATTATCGGTTTCGGGCTCATCGGGGGGGGCTTTGCCTCCGTCCACTGGAGCAAACTGGGACAGATCGTCCTGAGTTGGATCATTTCACCCGTGATCGGGGCGGTCATCGCCTTTGCCATGTTCACCTTCATCCGCCGGAAGATTATTCACTCCGAAACCCCTGTAGTGAGTCTGAAGCGGTATGCCCCCTATCTTGTCTTTCTCGTCTTTTCAATTCTCTTTCTCTCCCTCATCTACAAGGGCTTGAAAAGTCTTCATCTCGACCTCCCTTTTTCCAGGGCACTCCTCTTTTCCTGTGTGATCGGGACACTTGCCGCCTTTGTAACTCGCGTACTGGTGAACCGGATCGACGTGAATCAGAAAGATGAGCCCTGGGACAAATTCCCCATTGTGGAACGGGTCTTCAGCTACCTCCAGATCATGACGGCCTCCTACGTTGCCTTTGCCCATGGTGCCAATGATGTGGCCAATTCGATCGGGCCCCTGGCAGCCGTTGTGTCGATTCTCCATAACGGCGAGATTCGCATGCAGGTTCCCGTACCGCTCTGGGTTCTCCTGTTGGGCGGGGGCGGGATTGTCATCGGCCTGGCCCTTTGGGGAGAGAAAGTCATTGAAACGGTGGGGAGAAAAATCACCGAGATGACCCCCTCCCGGGGGTTCTCTGCCGAATTCGGAGCGGCCACAACGGTCCTGGTCTGCTCCAAAATGGGACTTCCCATCTCCACGACCCACACCCTCGTCGGATCGGTGATCGGGGTCGGCATGGCCCGGGGGATGACGGCCCTCAACATGAAGGTCCTCCGCGACATTGTCGCCTCCTGGCTCATCACCGTCCCCCTCACGGCGATCGTTGCCATGATCGTCTACAAGCTTTTCCTCGCGATCTTTTGAGGGCTCGTTCGAGTTAAAAATCAAAACAAAAAGTATTCACCACGGAGCTCACAGAGCACACGGAGAAAAGCAGGACATGGCAAAAGCGAAAAGCAAAGCATATAACCAC
>CAYQVN010000169.1:0-5020 GCA_964420895.1 uncultured Nitrospirota bacterium
GCGGCACCCCGCCGTAGATGAAGCAGGAAAAGCCGATGATCCATCCTGCGATGAAACCGTTGTTCTCCCAGAAGAAGAGTCGGCTTGCAGTTTCGAGAAGAAATCGGTTGACCCGGAAGAAGGCCCCTGCATAGAGGCCGGCGAGGGCGACCATGATGCCGCAGAGGGGGAGGAGCCGGGTGTCATAGGCAAAGAGGGTCAACCCCCAGAAGGTGGCCAGGTAAGCGGCAAGGCATGTGCCGATCAAGACGGAGGGTTTGATCTTGTGCCCGATCTGGAGCCCAAGAGCGGAGCCAATGAGCCAGCCCAGGGTGACGGTGAGAAAACCGGGATAGGCCGAGGTCATGCGGGTCTCCAGGGCAAAGAAAAAACCCGACTGGAGTACGGCAAAGAAGATCCCGTTGAGGATGACGTAGAAAAGTGTCATGATTTTTCCTAATCCCCCTTCAAGTTGTCGATGAGTCGCAGCCAGCTCCGGTGTACGATGAAACGCAGGTTGGATAGGGCAATCGGCCGCATATCGCCTACGATTTTCTCCACTTCCTCCCGTTCATAGACATCAAAATTGATTTCCCCTAAAAGCTGCATCGTCCCCTCCATGAGAAGCTTGGAGAACTTGAAGTCCTCTCCCGCAAAAGCGAAGCTGCGCCCGGCGCTTTCGGCGGTAACGACGTAGATCTTGTCGAAGACCTGCAGCAGTGAGGCGGCCACGGCCCGTGGCGTTTCCGCATCGGGACGGAAGCCTCCGCTCAAGGAGACGGAGATGATTCCCTGCGGTTTCAGGCGGGCCTTTACCAGCCGGTAGAATTCCACAGAATGCAGCAATCCTTCCTGAATGGTCAAAGGCGCGGGCACGTCCATGATCACCAGATCGTATTTCTCATCGGTGCTGCCGAGATAATGTTTGGCATCGTCGATCTGCCATTTCCAGTTGGGGATCTCCGCGAGATGATTGATGTCGGCGAAATGGATCCGGCTTCCGGCGATCACCGCCGGGTCGAGTTCTACCGTTTTGACCTGCTTTGCCAGGGGGGAGACACGGGCCACGGACTGCATGGAGCCGCTTCCCACGATGAGAACCTTTTCCGGTTTCTGGAGCCGTGCCGGCAGTTCAGACAGAAAGGCGTTGAACCAGCTCAACTGGCTGGAACCGAAATTCATCCCCCCGTCGAGATAGAGGTAGGAACGTCCCTCTTTTTCCCGGACGATATCGACCTTCTGGTAGGGACTGTTGACGCTGTAAAGGACTTCACTGTTCTCAAAACCGTGGAGGTGATTGTAGATATAGGCGAGGCTCTCTCCCTCCAGGCGTGGAAAGGCCAAGATGTAGAGGGTCAACGCGATGGCCCCCAGCGGAAGGATCACCATACGTCGGATCAAAAGAAAGATGACGGCGATGAGGACCGCCTGGTAAAGGACGGGAATCATCAGGGCGGACGGTTTCTGCAGGACCAGTACGGCGATGCACGTTGCTGCGCCGGCCAGTTCGGCCCCGTAGTAGGCTGCCATCCGGTCCCGGGTCCCTTCGTCATCGATGAAGCGGGGGAGCAGGAGGCTGTAGAAGGTGGAGAGGCAGAAGGCCGTAAAGAAGAGGGCAACGAGGAAGTTCAACCCCTCGGCATATTGGTCGGCCAGTCCCGTGAGATAGCGTACTGAAAAGGGGAGGGTCAGATGGATGATCCAGGTCCCCCAGGCGAGAATGAGGATGGTCCTTCTGGCGATGCGGCCCGCCATCCAGTAGCCGATGGAAAATCCGGAAAAATAGGCCAGTGATGTAATGAGGATAATGATTTCCGTGCTCCGCAGGATCGCGTTGACCTCGCGGATAATGAAAAACTGCAGGAGGATCAGATTGAACCCCCCCAGGTATAGTAGTGTCATCCTTCGCAGATTCATTATTCCCCTTTCGAGTTCGTTCGGACTATCTAAGCATGATTTCCGTTGTTTTTCAACAGAATTCATCCTCTCCGTTTTCCGGCGAGGACTTTTATAGTGTCAATGGCTCGTTAGGAATTGACTTGTCCTACCGATCGATGTAGACTTTCCTTCAGCCTGACGACTTGCCCGCAGGAGCGTTTGGCCGTGTTTTCTCATCGTTTCCAGCAGGATCATCAATCCCATGACCAGACACGCCGACTTCGTTCATCTCCATACCCATACCCAGTTCAGCCTTCTTGATGGCGCCATCCGGCTGAAGGATCTCTTTGCCAAGGCGACCGAATACCGGATGCCGGCCCTGGCCATCACCGATCACGGCAATATGATCGGGGCGGTCCACTTCTACAAGGAGGCCGTCAAGAACGGGATCAAGCCGATCATCGGATGCGAGGTTTACGTGGCGCCGGGCTCACGGCTGAAAAAACCGGTCGGCAACGAAGAGAATGCCTACCACCTGATCCTCCTGGCCCGGAATCTTGAAGGCTACAAGAACCTGATGTGGCTCGTCAGTGAGGGGTACCAGAAGGGTTTTTACCGGAAACCCCGGATCGACAAGGAGGTCCTGGCCGACCATGCAGAAGGACTGATCGGCCTCTCCGCCTGTCTCCACGGGGAGATCCCGAGCTATATTTTGCAGGGGGCACAGGCAAAGGCCGTCGATGCGGCGAAAGGATATGCCGGCATTCTCGGGGAGGGAAATTTTTATCTTGAGTTGCAGGAGAACGGGCTGGAACAGCAGAAGACCGTCAATGAAGGGCTGATCCGGCTCTCTGAAGAGCTTGCCCTCCCGCTGGTCGCAACCAACGACTGCCACTATCTGACGAAGGAGAATGCCGCCGCCCATGAGGTCCTCCTTTGTGTACAGACCGGCAAGACCCTGGGGGATGAAAACCGCTTCCGCTTCAGCACGGATCAACTCTATCTCAAGTCTCCCGAGGAGATGGCGCAGGCCTTCGCCCATGTTCCGGAGGCGCTCCGGAATACCATCGAGATCGCCGAACGGTGCAATCTGAAGCTTGATTTCAGCAAGACCTACCTGCCCACCTACGATGTTCCTGAAGGGGAAACGCTCGACTCTTATCTGCGGCGGAAGGCGGCAGAGGGGTTGCTTCACCGCATGGAGTCGGGGCAGGTCCCACGAGAGCAGGAGGCCGCCTACCGGGAACGGTTGGAGGAGGAACTGGCAATCATCATCCAGATGGGATTCGCCGGGTATTTCCTGATCGTCTGGGATTTCATCCGCTGGTCCAAGGAGCAGGGCATCCCTGTCGGGCCGGGCCGGGGCTCCGGCGCCGGATCGATCGTGGCCTATTCCCTGGGGATCACCGATATCGATCCGATTCCCTATGGTCTGCTCTTCGAGCGGTTCCTCAATCCGGAACGGGTGAGCATGCCCGACTTCGATATCGATTTCTGCATGGACCGACGCGGGGAAGTGATCGACTATGTGACAAAAAAATACAGCATCGAAAAGGGATACGGCAAGGAGGCCGTCGGGCAGATCATGGCTGTCGGTTCCATGCAGGCCCGGGCGGTGATCCGCGACGTGGCCCGGGTCCTCGAGATCCCCTATGCCGAGGCTGACCGGTTGGCGAAGCTCGTGCCCAATGAGCTGGGAATCAAACTCGCCGCAGCGATCAAGCGGGAGAAAAAATTCAATGAACTGGCCAAGGAAGACCCGAAGATCCGAAAACTTCTCGATATCGCCCTCGCCCTGGAAGGGCTCTCCCGGAATGCCTCGACCCATGCGGCCGGTGTGGTGATCGGTGACCGCTCCCTTCGGGAATGGACCCCCCTCTACCGGAGCGATGATGCCGAGGTGGTGACCCAGTACGACAAGAAGATGGTGGAGGTGGTCGGTCTGGTCAAGTTCGATTTTCTGGGACTCCGTACCCTGACGGTCATCGACAACGCCGTGAAGATGATCAACGGGCAATTCGAGACCGAAGGGGCGCCGGACCGCCTGAATATTTCGGAAATCCCCCTCGACGATCCGGCGGTCTATGACCTCCTCTCCCGGGGAGACGGCATGGGAATCTTCCAGCTGGAAAGTTCCGGGATGCGGGACCTCCTGGTCAAGATGAAGCCTCAGACCTTTGAAGACGTCATTGCCCTGGTGGCCCTCTACCGGCCGGGACCGCTGGGGAGCGGCATGGTAGACGATTTTGTCCTCCGTAAACATGGCAAGAAGGCGTTGGAGTACCGGCTGCCGGCATTGGAACCGATTCTCAAGGATACCTACGGCGTCATCGTCTATCAGGAACAGGTCATGGAGATCGCCCGGGTCCTGGCCGGCTATTCCCTGGGGGCCGCCGATCTGTTGCGCCGGGCCATGGGCAAAAAGATTGCCGAGGAGATGGACAGGCACAAGTCGATCTTCCTTCACGGGGACGAAAAGTTAGGGATCCCCGGCGCAGTGAAGAAGGGATTTCCCCTGAAGAAGGCGGAGAAGGTCTTTGATGACATGGCCTACTTCGCCGGGTACGGGTTCAACAAATCTCATTCGGCGGCCTATGCCCTGATCGCCTATCAGACGGCCTACCTCAAGGCCCACCACAAGGTCGCTTTCCTGGCGGCACTGATCTCCTCGGACATGGACAACACCGACAAAGTGGTTCAGTATATCTCCGAATGCCGCAGCCAGGGGATCGAGATCCTGCCGCCCGACGTCAACAAGAGTTCCGTTGAGTTTACCGTAGAGGGGAACAAGATCCGTTTCGGCCTGGCGGCCGTGAAGAACGTCGGGGAGGGAGCCATCGAGGAGGTTCTCCGTGCCCGCGAGGGGGACAGTCCCTTCCCTTCGCTTTTTGATTTCTGTGAGCGGGTCGATCTGAAGAAGGTGAACAAGCGGGTTATCGAGGGGCTGATCAAGTGCGGCGCCTTCGATTCCACCGGTGCGAAGAGAGCGCAGCTCATGGCGGTCTATGAGCGGGCCATGGAAGCGGCCCAGCGGGTTCAGAAAGACCGGGAACGGGGCCAGGGGAGCCTTTTCGGTGGTCCCATGGGGGCTGGTGCCCCTCCGGACGGGGAGGATGCCCTGCCCGACGTGGAGGGCGGGCACACGAAGCAGCACTCTCTCCTT
>CAYQVN010000170.1:0-4993 GCA_964420895.1 uncultured Nitrospirota bacterium
CTTTCCCGGAGGTAGAGCCTATCTCATTTCTCCCCGGATCGGTAGAACCTCTCCGGGTCCACCACCAGAGGTGGTGGATTTAGATCAAAATTAAGATTATGATCAAGATGAAGAGTAAGAAGCATCTAACCGCGCTTCAAGACTCATTATGATTGCATTACGAAGCCGTCACCTCTCACAACCGGTTGATCCCATTCAACGCCGCCACTTTGTAGGCATCCGAAAGGGTGGGATAGTTGAAGACGGTATTGACAAAGTAGTCGATCGGCCCACCGTAGCTCATGACAGCCTGACCGATATGGATGATCTCCGTAGCCCGTTCCCCGATGATATGGACACCGAGGAGTTTTCTCGTCTCCCGGTGAAAAAGGAGCTTGAGCATCCCGTAGCTGTCGCCGATGATCTGCCCCCGGGCAACCTCGTTGAAGAAGGCCTGGCCGATCTCGTAGGGGATCCCCTGCTCCGTCAGGCTCGCTTCCGTTTCTCCAAACATGGAGATCTCGGGTATCGTATAGATCCCGTAGGGAAGCTGATTCGTAACGCCGGCGATCGGGCACTCCTGCATCAGGGCGGCACACATGGCCTGACGCCCCTGCTCCATGGAGGTTGAGGCAAGGCTCGCTCCGCCGATCACATCACCGGCGGCAAAGATCCCCTCCACGTTCGTGCGGAAATCTGAATCGACTTCGATTCGTCCCCGCTTGCCGAGTTTCACGCCAACCTGCTCCAGGCCCAACCCTTCCGTATTCGCATTGCGGCCCAGTGTGAAAAGAAGTTTCTCGGATACCACCTGTTTTCCGCTGGCCAATTTCGCCACGACCCGACCGGGGCGTTCCACATCGATCTTCTCAAGTTCCTCTCCGAGGCGCATCACGACACCGGCATGACGCATCCAGTAGACAAGTGAGTTCACGATCTCCTCATCGGCAAAACCGAGGAGGCGTTCTTTCTTTTCCACAATGGTCACCCGGGTACCGAGACAGGCAAAGACCGAGGCATATTCGCAACCGATGACTCCGCCACCGACGATGGTCAGAGAATTTGGAATGGTATCAATTCTGAGGATGGAATCACTGTCATAGACAGAATGACCGTCGAAAGGAACCTCGGCAGGACGGTTGGGACGGGAGCCGACGGTCACGAGGATCACCTCTCCCCGATAACGATTTTCCTCGCCCTGATCGTTCTGCACAAGGAGGGTGTGGGGGTCCTCAAAAGAAGCTTTTCCATAGAGAATCTCCACATTGTTTCGGGCGAACTGGTCGATGATCACTTCCATCTGCCGCTGCACGACCGAATCCTTCCGGTGGATCAGTTCCTGAAACTGAACATTCTTCCCGAGGACACATTGAAATCCGTAGACGGCCCTCTGCTTTAAACCGGACAGATAGAGGGCGGTCTCCCGCAGGGTTTTACTCGGGATCGTCCCGGTCTGCAGGCCCGCTCCACCGATGAAGGGTTGTTTTTCAAATACGGCAACCCGTTTTCCCAGCTTCGCCGCCTGGATGGCGCCCTTCTGCCCTGCCGGTCCCGACCCGATCACCAGTACGTCGTATTCTTTCATCACACCTCCGGTAGAATGCAGGAACGGTTCATAGTATAAGGAGAGAGAGGTAGGCTTGTCAATTCAGGTAGAGAAGATACTTATGCCGCTCATTCCGGAACGACGCAAGATCATCCTCCCAGGCCCTTTCCATCCGGGCGGGGGCGGTCATTCCTTCCAACTGTTCACGGACGGCCCGGTCGCCGGTCAGAATATCGATGGGCGATTTTTCCTTCTCATATTCGTAGGGGGGTTCCCGCCATGCAAACTCCTCCGGACAGCAGGCCAGGGCAGACTGGAGAACAGCCAGGGTGGTACGATAGGGACGAAAGGTTTTCCGGTCTTTCACATGGATCTGGAAACCGTGGCAGAGCACTCCTTCCCATTTCTGGAAGGTGGGAAGAAAATGATGTTCCCGGAACACAACTCCGGGGAGATCAAAGGCCGCCAGGCGCTCTGCCAGGCTTCGAGGGTCCAGGTAGGGCGCCCCGAAGAGTTCAAAGGGACGGGTTGTCCCGCGCCCCTCGGAGAGATTGGTCCCCTCCAACAAGACCTGTCCGGGGTAGACCAGAGCCGTATCCGGCGTGGGGAGATTGGGCGAAGGAAGGACCCAGGGAAGCCCCGTATCCTCAAAATACATCCCCCGCTTCCACCCCTTCATGGGAATCACTTCCAGATCGCAACCGATCCCGAAGGCATCATTGAACATCCCTGCCAACTCACCGATGGTCATCCCGTGACGCATGGGAATGGGAAACATCCCGACAAATGACGTATTTTCCCGTCGCAGCAGGTTTCCTTCCACCGCAATGCCTCCGATCGGGTTAGGCCGGTCGAGGACCACGACCCGGACCCCGGCCTCACGGGCGGCCATCATACAGTTGGCCAGGGTGTAGATAAAGGTGTAGACTCGCGTCCCCACGTCCTGAAGATCCACCACCATCGTGTCGATCTCCCGGAGCATTTCCGGTGTCGGTTTCCGCACATCGGAATAGAGGCTGAAGATCGGGATATGCAATTCCGGATCTTCTCCATGGGGAGACTCGACCATATTGTCCTGTGCTTCGCCGAAGATTCCGTGTTGGGGGGAAAAGAGGGCCGTCAGACGTCCGGCGCAGAGGGTTCGTAAAATCCTATGGGCCGGGAGAAGTCCCCTGTTCACTGAGGCCGGGTGGGCCAGAAGCCCGATACGTCCCTCATGAAGAGAATCGGGAAGAGCCGCCCCTATCACATCAAGACCGGTTTCGACCATAGGCACAATCAAAGAGGAGAAATAACGTTGCGGGGTCCCGGAGAATTATCCCCCGAAACCCCTGAAACGTTGAAGTGATATTTCAACCGGCTTGGGGACCGGAGAGGATGACGTCTTCCACCACATCCTCTGCATATTTTTCAAAGTTCTTCTGAAAAAGGCCGGCCAGTTCACGAGCCTTTTTTTCATAGGCTGAACCATCTTTCCAGGTGTTTCTCGCCTGGAGAATTTCCTGGGTGACATCCGGACAGGAGCAAGGAACATGGAGGCCGAAATAGGGGTCTTTCTCTGTTTCCACTTCCCGAAGCCGGCCGTTCAGGATCGCCCGGACAATCGCACGAGTGTGACCGATATCCATCCTTTTCCCGACACCATAAGGTCCTCCTGTCCAACCGGTGTTGACCAGCCAGCAATCGACATTGTACTCCCGGACCTTTTCTCCCAGCATTGTGGCATAGACACTCGGCGGCAATGCCATGAAAGGGGCGCCAAAACAGGTACTGAAGGTCGCCTGCGGTTCGTCACCCATCCCCTTTTCAGTCCCACCGACCTTGGCGGTATAGCCCGAGAGGAAATGATACATGGCTTGTTCCGGTGTCAGGCGGGCAACGGGTGGCATCACCCCGAAGGCATCACAGGTCAACATTATAATATTCTTCGGATGCCCCCCCACACCGGAGAGAACGGAATCCTTGATGGCCGATATATGATAGGCCGCCCGGGTATTTTCAGTAAAGGTTGCATCATCGAGATCGACGCGGCGTGTTTCCGCATCCAAGGCAACATTCTCCAGAATCGTCCCGAAACGCCGGGTACAACGATAGATCTGTGGTTCCGCTTCTTCGGAAAGGTGAATCACCTTGGCATAGCACCCGCCCTCGAAATTGAAGACACCACGATCGCTCCAGCCATGTTCATCATCACCGATCAGGCGACGTTCGGGATCGGCAGAAAGGGTTGTTTTTCCCGTCCCTGATAATCCAAAGAAGATGGCCACATCCTCATCTTTTCCCACATTGGCCGAGCAATGCATGGGAAGGACTTTTTCCTCTCGGGGAAGAAAATAGTTCAGGATCGTAAAAACCGACTTCTTGATCTCCCCGGCATAGCTGGTCCCGCCGATCAGAATCAGCTTCTTCCCGAAATTGACGATGATAAAGGCCTCGGAGTTGGTTCCATCCAGTTCCGGATTGGCATGAAAATGAGGGACATTCACAATGGTACACTCCGGCACATGGTTTGCAAGTTTCTCTTTCTCATCGATCTGGATAAACATATTCCGGGCGAAAAGGTTGTGCCAAGCCGTCTCCGTAATAATCCGGATCGGAACCTGATACTTCGGATCCGCCCCGGCATAGCAGTCCTGGACATAGAGATCCTTCCCCTGAATGTAGGCCAGAAGACGATGAAAGAGAGCATCCACCTTCTTCTCTTCAATGGGCCGGTTCACCTTCCCCCACCAGACATAATTCTCACTGGAGGGCTCACGGACGATGAATTTTTCATTCGCCGCCCGTCCAGTAAAGTGTCCCGTCTTGACTGCAACCGGACCGCGATGGAGAATCACCCCCTCTCGCCGACGGACAACCTCCTCATAAAGGGCGCCGGTCGTGAGATTCCAATATACATTTCCCACATTCTTGATCCCATGATGTTCGAGACCAATTTTTTTATTGATCGTCTGTTGAATTTGCATAATAACTCCTTCCAGAGTAGAATTTCAGGTTTCAGGTTTTTTTGGAGTCTATAAGAAATAGAGTCAGTAATCCATGCCGGATGGTAAGGGTTTATCAGGCCACTGTACTCTTGTATGACATTGCTGCGAGGTTCTTTTTATACCATATTTTCTTATCTCATGTCTATCGAAAATTGATCTTCTCCATCACTGATGACGTCTTCAAGCCTCCCGCCATCCAAAGAAAATGAATATATGACCTCTCCCCGAAGGCCATTATGTCAACATTTTGTTTGCCATATATTTGTTGTTGGCTACCCATGACGTTGCCGTATACTTTAAAATATAATGGAGGAATCCTTTCCTACCCGGCCTGTGACAACATACCTTCCTGTCTGCAATAAGTTATGCACCCATAAAAAAAGCCCCGTCTTCACAGCGGGGCTTTTTTATACGACCTAACGATTCCTACCATTCATCCAGTTTCTGAATCCCGGCCCGATAGGGACCGATCACCGAGGCA
>CAYQVN010000171.1:0-4985 GCA_964420895.1 uncultured Nitrospirota bacterium
TCGGGTTCAGTTGAGCGACTCTCTGAAGACGTGCATGATCCGCCTGAGGATCTTCCTTCTCCATCTCGCCGCCCTTCTTCGAGAAGAGACGACCGATTACGTTATCGGCATGGCAATCCTGGCAGAGGATGGGGTCACGACCGAGCCGGATATGGGCATTGGGACCGGCAGGCCATTTCTTCAGGAAATTCGTTCCATGATGATCATCATGGATCTCCAGGATGGAGATGGCTGCCGCCTTGAGTTCGGCATACCACTCGCCGGACCCACGGACCGTCTTCCAGAAGTTATACTCCTCCTTGTACTTGACATATTTTTCACCATTCGCCCGTTCGTTGGAGTGGCACCGGGCACAGTTCGGCACATCGATGGGATTCAAGCCGAAAAAACGTACCACCTGGCCCGAAGAGTCGATCACCGGCTCATTTGTCGCTGCATCTACAAGGGTCACCACCGATTTCTGGAAAGGCTGGACCATCTTTTCGTCGACATAGATAAGCGCCGTGAAATTATCATTGAAAGGAGTCAGGGGAAGCCCCAGGGCCTCCCAGATCCCCGGATTGGTCAGTTTGACGGGCACATTCTCCAAGGCGGGAGAGTCGGTATAGACCACCGTCCCCGTCTCGCCGGAATAGCGGAGAAAGCCCTTCCCTACATGCTGGCCTGTGGGCCCCTGGTTGATCCGGATCGGTGTCTGGAGTCCCACATGGAGTTTCTTCGCATCGGCCGTGGTCTTCTCCGGATTGGAGCCTTCCAGGTCCTTGTAGATGTAGAGGCTGCTGAAATAGTGATTCGGAAGAGCTCCTCCCTTATAACCGACTCCCCAATAGGCGAGCTTTTTTTGATAGGAGTAAGTGTTGGGAATTCCGTCGGGATCTTCGTGGGTGTAGGCAAGGCGATACCGCTTGTCACCATCGACGAGGATCTCGGGATCGTCGGGATCGGAACCTAAGAGAACCGGCATACCACCTTTTCGTTCCGTCTTCACCACCTGGGCCAGGATCGAGTTGTAGGGAGGGAGGATACAGCAGTAGGTGAACTCAAAACCGGTGCAGTGCATTCCCAGTTCATAATTAATCAGGATGACGTAATCACGGGGAGGGGGTGTATCCTTTTGAAAGAAATCGAGGAGGCCCGCCCGGACGTTCACCCCGCTCAACAGAAGGAAGCACAAAACCAATAATGTTGACTGAATCCACCGAAATGGAAATCTCATCTCCCCCTCCTTCCACAGCTATCCGAAATCATGGAACTCACCGCGTACAACTTCATCCCCCTCGTCTTGCCCCCTCACCTCAAGCTCTCCCCCGGGGGAGATGAGGTTAAAATGTTCCTTCTCCTCTGTGGGGAAAAGGTTAGGCCAGCCCTGACCTGGTCGAAGGGATGAGGGGCCTCCGGACCTGCTACTTCTCTTCGCTCTTCTCCGCACCCTGGGCGGCCTCTTCCTGGGCCTTTTTCCGGGAAGCAATCCGGTCCACTTCGGCCTGCATGATCCGGTTGATCACGTCCTGACGAATTTCAACGGGAAATTCATTTTTCCGCAGGCCCTCCACATAATTGTCCAGCTTTTTATGGATCAGCATCCGCCGGGTCTTCTTCCAGGTCGTCTTGTCTTCAATATCCTGGTACATGGCATCCCGGACATCCAGGACCTTTACCAAGTGCCAACCGGCGGGAGACTCCACCGGCCCTCCCAGTTCACCCGGGTCGAGGGAGAAGGTCAGTTTATCAAGTTTCGGAAAACCGGTCCCCTGAGAGACCCATCCCATCTCACCCAGAGTCTGCTTGGCATTGGGGTCAATGGAATAATCCCGGGCCGCTTCGTAAATAGTGATCTTCCCCGACTTGATCATCTTCTTGATCTTCTTGGCTTCCTTTTTACTTTCCAGAACGATCATCTGGATCTTACGTACCTCCCGCACACCAATGCTGTCCTTGTTCTTCTTGAAGTAGTTCCGGATCTCTTTTTCCGTGGGAGAGAATTCTTCGATCAGGCTCCCCCGGTGGAGATTGATCAAACGGGCCTTCTTGAATTCGTTGACACGGGCCTGAAAAACGGGGTCCGTCTCCAGATGGGTCGCCCGTGCCTTCTTCGCCATGATCCGATTGTCGATGAACTTGTTCAGATCTTCCAGCCGATCTTTTGCGGATTTTTCCCTTCCTTCCACTCCGGCCAGTTTTCTTCGCACCGTTCCCCAGGTAATCTTTTCCTCATCGATGGAGGCCACCACGGCATCATCCTTTCGTCCTTCGTCCCCGGCCGGATCAATCGCCTTCTCATCGACATTGACCTTCACCCCTTCACGGACCTTTCCACGCAAACCGGCGATCTTTTCCTTGAATTTCCCCATCCGGATCACCGCTTCAATCTGTGCCTTTGTTTCATCATTCAACTCCACTTCTTTCGTGGTCTGTATATTGTAATAGTTATTAATCTCTTCGTCCGTTACGGATATCTCCCCCACGATCACCTTCTCGCGATAGAGGGGAACCAGGAGGGTATCGGAAAAACGTTCCACATCATGACTGTAAACGGGATTCTTATCCATCCCCTGCTTCAGGGCATCAAGATAGATGAGATTGGCGCTGATCAGCTTGTCGAGGATCGTCAGCCGGACCTTGTTCCGCTCCGGAGTCCCGAAGCCGGGAAGATCGAGACCGACCATAGAGGAACTGTTGATCATCGTATCGATCTGGCTGAAGGTAATTACCTCGTCACCCACCTTGGCAATCACATCGCCGCGCTCCGCACCCATGGCACTCCGGGGGACGCCGCCCACAGCAAGAACGGTCCAGATAAAAAGGGTCACAAAAGACAAAAAAATACGGGCCATCATCCTTCTCCTTATTGAAGTCATCCAAAACCAACTTATTGAAAAAATTAAATAATTTTAACAAAATCGACCTATGATTACAAGCTTTTTCGCCTTTTTTTAAGCCCCTTTCCGGTACTCAGGAAAGGGGCTTAAAAAAAGGGAGGGGAATTTCTTCCCCTCCCATGTTCCAGTACGTTTTACAGGTACGTTAACAAGGCATCCTGCCTCTTAGTACCCGCAGGTACCACCTGTGAGCTGTGTCGCCACATCTTCCCAGACGGAAGCTGCAACACGACCTCGTTCGACGTGTTCCAGGAAGTCCTTTTCGCTACAGGAGACTTCGTTGCTCTTGTCGCCATGGCAGCTGACACAGACCGTGGTGAGCGGATTGGTGCTTCCGCAGACGGAACCGAGAAGTTCCGTTTCCACCTTGTCCATGGCATCCCGGGAAACACGACCCTTATCGGTATGTTCCGTCCAGTCCTCATTGTTGCAGGCTACCTGGGCGGTGTTGTCGCCATGGCAGTTCGTGCAGATCCCTGCAGCAATCGGGCTGGTCTCATCCGTGTAGGTGTGCATCCAGGAGACGGCCGCGTCGAAGTTGTTGGCAATGGGGGACCCGTTGTAGCTCAGGTTCTCCGCCATCGCCGGGACGCCGGCGCTGTTCGACTCGTGGCAGGCGGCACACTTCAGAGGTCCATGGGACCCGTCGGTGTTCATGCCCGCTGCCTGGGCATAAGACGTGGTGTCGATGGTCGTCGTCGGATAGAGTCCGTGGATCGACTCATGACAACCCTGACAGGTGATGTCCTGATGCCCTCTCGTGTACCTGAAGAGGGAGGCCTTCCGCGGATAGTTGAAAGGCGGATAAGCCGTGATGTTTCCGCTTGCCTCGACGTAAGGTGCTGCATGGCAGTCCGCACAGTGCGGCTCGCCTGCGGACAGCCAGTGGTCACGACCGTCGGTAGCTGCCGAGAACGGGACCGGAACGGCCGCCTGGCCGACGCCGGTCAGGGTCGCCTGGGCCGCCGCAACACAGTCCGACGTGGTGCAGAAGTCGAGGATGTTGACGCTGACGTTACCGTCCACGTCGGCATTCAGGCAGATCCAGAAGGAAGGATTGCCCGGGTTGGTCCCGCAGTCCGGACCGGGAACCGAAATGCCCGTGGAGCAGCCGCCGGCGTTATCGAGGTTGATCTCGATGGTCGCCACGTTACCGTCCTGGTAGTCATCGGCTGTCGCCAGACCGAGGAGGCTCGCGGCATGGTTGCACATACCGGGATCTTCCGTCCAGACGGCGGCCGTGTCGGTATTGTTCAGCGGATCGAGCCAGGCGATGGCCTGAGCTTCGGTGGTCCCCACGGCGGCGGCCATGTCGGCCAGCGTCGCGGCAGCACGGGGATTGGAGACGCAGTCCCCGTGGATCAGGCTGTTACAGTTCTCCGCCTTCCACAGCTGCTGTCCGAGCTGGCTGTGGCAGTTCGTACACCAGATCCCCTTGTCGGAGCCGCTGTCCATGGCCACGTTGTCCACCAGCCACTGGCCGGCGGCATTCAGGTGACTCGGGGTCTCGGCGCCGTCGGTGTTCCGGTTCGGGTTCGAGTGGACGTCACGGCCGACGAAGCAGCCGCCGGCGGCGTCACGGTTATCCCCACCGGCCTGGGCATTGAGACCCAGTTCGGTGATCGGGTAGCCGGACATGTCACCGTCGGAACGGTGAGCCGGGTGGCAGCCCTGGCAGCCACCGTTTCTGCCCCGGGCGTCACTGAAGGGGTTGTCCTTATGGTTGTTGTGGATCGCTTCCGTCAACGGCTTGATCAGCGTAGCGCCGGGCGTGATGTTCGACCAGAGCTGATTCCGAGGATCGGCGTTGTTGCAGTTCTGTGTCGGTCCGCAATCGGCCGATTTGACATGGGCGATGACGTTGTCCGCATGGCAGCGCTGGCAGATGACCGTTTCATGGCCTAAACGGGTGTTCTGGGGAATGTCGCTCACGTCACCGGTGAGGTTCCCGTTGATGTCGATCCCCGTGGCCGGAAAGGCTGCCGTGAAGCTCGTGCCGTGCTCATTATCATGAATGGCAAGGATCGAAATGGCGGCAGCTTTCAGACGGGAGTACCAGTCGGAGTCGCCGGCGGCCGTGTCGATGTTGTAGTAGGCGTTCCAGAA
>CAYQVN010000172.1:0-4941 GCA_964420895.1 uncultured Nitrospirota bacterium
GCCGCTGGTCCGGAAGGCGCCGGAGAGGCAACGGCTGAACCTGCTGCGGAAGAGGCAGAGGTGGTGGACGCGGAGTTTGAAGACGAAAAATAGGAAAGGCACAGCTCACCCCTCTTTTGCCGCATGACGGCGTTGCTGCGGTGCTCGAATCCTCAACGTATTACCTATACGTTTCCGGTTCTGTGCTCCGCGCGCCTTGTCCTGCGGCAAAATCGAGGCAACCTGAACCGTTCCACACCTATGAGAAAAGGATGCAATTATGTCGATGAAAAAATGGGACCCCTTCCGGGATCTGTTGTCCATCCAGGACCGAATGAATCAGCTCTTTAATGAGACGCGGGCCATGCGGGAGGAGGGCGAGGAAGGTTTCTGTAAAGGAAACTGGTCGCCGCCGGTTGATATCTATGAAAGCGGTTCCGATGTTGTCCTGAAGGCGGAGATCCCCGGGATCTCCCAGGATGAGATTGAGATCAAGATCGAAGACGATACCCTGGTCCTGAAGGGCGAGAGGAAATTCAGGAAAAAGACGGACGACGAGAACTATTACCGGATCGAACGCTCCTATGGGACCTTTGTCCGTTCCTTTACCCTGCCGAACAGTGTCGACCAGGACGATGTCAAGGCGACCTATGAGGATGGCGTGCTGAAAATCGTCATGTCGAAAAAGCAGGAAAAGGAACCGAAGAGCATCAAGGTGAAAGTCGACTAATCGGGGAAACATTCCCGGATAGGATGCGAGCCGAGACGTTATGGCAAAGCGCGGTTATTACGAGATCCTTGGAGTGTCACGAAATGCCGGTGCCGATGAAATCAAAAAGGCCTACCGGAAACTCGCCCGGAAATATCATCCCGACGTGAACGTGAATTCCAAGGAGGCCGAAGCAAAATTCAAAGAGATCTCTGAAGCTTATGAAGTGTTGAGCAACTCCGAGAAGAAAAAACAGTATGATCTCTTCGGAGAGGCGGGCACAGGACAGGGGTTCAATGGCTCGCGGGGATACTCTACCGGGGGAATGGGGCCTGATGGATTTGATTTTAAAGGCGGGAACTTCGGGCGGGGAGGATTCGGTGGATTTGAGGATATTTTCAGCGACCTCTTTACCGGTGGAGGGCGAGCACGACCGGCCGGTCCACAAAAGGGAGAAGACATACAGTATTCCGTGGAGATCTCCTTTGAAGATGCTGCGAAGGGATTGAAGACGCGGATCAGCCGGAATGGCAACCGGATTGCCGTGAAGATCCCTCCCGGTGTCGATACGGGCTCCAAAATCCGGATTGCCGGGAAAGGGGAGCCCGGTTTTCGGGGAGGACCGCCGGGAGATCTCTTTATTGTTACAAAGGTTCGTCCCCATCCCTTTTTTCAGCGGAAGGGAGATAATCTCTATCTTGACCTTCCTGTGACCTTTGTAGAGGCGGCCCTGGGGACGAAGGTCCGGGTGATCACCATCGATGGAACGATTCAGATGACGATCCCTCCCGGCACGCAAAGCGGTCAGAAACTCCGCCTCAAGGGGAAGGGAATCCCCCACCTGCGGGGGGGAGGAAAAGGCGACCAGTTCGTTGTGGTGAAGGTCAGTGTCCCGGCGCAATTGAATGAGGAGTCGGAAAAGTTGCTCCGGGATTTTGAACGGATCACCCATGAAGAACCGAGACGTAACCTGAGGTGGTAAGATGGCTTCCACTGAGGAAGAATATTTTACGATCAGTTCCGTGGCCCGTCAATTCGACGTGCATCCCCAGACGCTGCGGGTCTATGAGCGGGAAGGGCTGCTCCATCCGCAGCGTTCGCCGGGGAACACGCGGCTCTATTCTCGCCGGGATATCCGGCGGCTTCAGACAATTCTCAACCTGACCCGGGAATTGGGAGTGAACCTGGCCGGCGTAGAGGTGATTCTCCGTCTCAAGGAACAGGTGGAGGAATTGGAAAAGACCCAGGAAGAGATCATCCGCTACGTCATGGAAGAGTTTCAACCTGTCCAGGGGAAGAAGGATGCCCTGGTGCGGATCAGGACGGGGCAGCTCTGGAGAAACAAATCATGAGATTTGATCGATTTACATTGAAGGCGCAGGAGGCCGTGCAGGAGGGGCAGGCAATTGCACGGCAGCGCGGTCACCAGCAGGTCGATGGAGACCATCTCCTGGCGGCCTTGGTGGAGCAGAAGGAGGGCGTCATCGTTCCGATTCTGCAGCGGCTGGAGGTTCCTTCCGATCAGATCAAGGGGGAACTGCGGGAGCTTTTGGAGAAAAAACCGCAGGTCTCAGGCCCTGCAGCCCTGGATCAGATCTATATAACCAAGGAGCTGGGGCAGGTATTTGATGCTGCCTTGGCCGAGGCGGAAAGACTGCAGGATGAATATGTCAGCACCGAACATCTCCTCATTGCCCTGGCCGAAAAGGGAGGGACTGTTGCCCGTCTGCTCCGAAAATATCATGTCACCCGGGACCGGATTCTGTCGGTACTCAAAGAGATCCGGGGGAGCCATCGGGTGACCGATCAGAATCCCGAGGAGAAGTATCAGGCGCTGAAGCGCTATACCCGGGATCTGACGGAGGAGGCCCGGAAGGGGAAACTCGATCCGATCATCGGACGGGACGAGGAGATCCGGCGGGTGATCCAGGTCCTGTCACGAAGGACCAAAAACAATCCCGTCCTCATCGGGGAGCCCGGTGTGGGGAAGACCGCCCTGGCCGAAGGTCTGGCCCAGCGGGTGGTGGCCGGAGATGTGCCGGAGAGCATCAAGAACAAGCGAGTTCTGGCCCTTGACCTGGGAGCGCTTATCGCCGGTTCCAAATACCGGGGAGAATTTGAGGATCGGCTCAAGGCGGTCTTAAAGGAAATCAACGAAGCCGAGGGGCGCGTCATCCTCTTTATCGATGAACTTCATACCCTGGTCGGTGCCGGTGCCGCCGAAGGCGCCATGGATGCCTCCAACATGTTGAAACCGGCCCTCGCCCGGGGGGAACTCCGTTGTGTCGGTGCGACCACCCTCGATGAATATCGAAAGCATATCGAAAAGGATGCCGCTCTGGAACGGCGTTTTCAGCCGGTCCTTTTAGGGGAGCCTTCCGTGGAAGAGACCATCTCCATCCTCCGGGGGCTCAAGGAACGCTACGAGATTCATCACGGCGTCCGGATTCAGGATACTGCCCTGGTGGCGGCAGCCACACTTTCTCACCGTTACATCACGGACCGCTTTCTTCCGGACAAGGCGATCGACCTGATCGATGAGGCGGCGTCGAAACTGAAGATGGAGATCGACAGCATGCCCGTCGAACTCGATGAGGTGGAACGAAAGGTGCGTCAGTTGGAGATTGAACGGCAGGGTCTGATGCGAGAAAAGGATCCGGCTTCCCGGGAACGGATTGAAAAGATCGTTCAGGAACTGCAGGGGCTGAAAAAGGATTCGGCCGCCCTGAAGGAACGATGGACAGCCGAGAAAGAGGCAATTGCCACCATCCGTTCCGTCAAGGAGAAGATCGAAGAGGCAAAGATCGCCGAGGAGAAGGCGGAGCGGGAAGGGGACCTGCAGCGGGCCTCGGAGCTGCGGTACGGCGTCCTGGTGGAACTGAACAAAGAACTTGTCGAAGCCCAAGAAATATTGGATGCACTCCAGGAGAAGGGCGCCATCCTGACGGAGGAAGTGACCGACGAGGATGTGGCTGAGGTGGTGGCAAAATGGACGGGGATTCCCGTCTCGAAGATGTTGGAAGGGGAGCGGGAGAAGCTCCTCCGGATCGAGGAGGCCTTGAAACGTCGTGTCGTCGGACAGGACCCTGCCGTGACGGCCGTGGCCGATGCCGTGCGCCGCGCCCGGGCCGGTCTCGCCGATCCGAAACGACCCATTGGTTCCTTTATCTTTCTCGGGCCTACCGGTGTGGGGAAGACCGAGTTGACCCGGACCCTGGCGGAATTTCTCTTCGATGACGAAGATGCCATGATCCGGATCGACATGTCCGAATACATGGAACGCCACACCGTCGCCCGGCTCATCGGCGCCCCTCCCGGCTATGTCGGTTACGAGGAAGGGGGACAGTTGACCGAGGCGGTCCGGCGCAGACCCTATGCCGTGGTCCTTTTAGATGAGATTGAAAAGGCCCATCCCGATGTCTTTAATATCCTCCTACAGATCCTGGAGGACGGACGTCTTACCGATTCCCACGGACGGACCGTCGATTTCAAGAATACCGTCATCATCATGACCTCCAATGTGGGGAGTCAGTACATCCGGCAGATTGCCGAGAGTGCCGGGAGTGAGGATTACACGAAGCAGTATGAATCGATGCGCAGCGAGGTCATTCAGGAGCTGAAGGGGGTCTTCAAACCGGAGTTTTTAAACCGGATCGACGAGATGATCGTTTTTCATTCCCTGACGCAGGCAGACCTGCTGAAAATTGTCGATCTCCTTCTGGGGCGGCTCAATTCCCGTCTGGCTGATGCCGGGATGGAACTTGAGGTTGCCGACACCTTGAAGGCAAAGATCACCGAGATCGGCTACGATCCCCTCTACGGCGCACGACCTCTGAAACGAACCATTCAGCAGCTGATTGAAAACCCACTTTCCCGGGAAATTCTGGGAGGGAATTACACAGCAGGCGATACCATCATCGCCGACTGGTCAGGGGATCAGGCCGTCTTTCGTAAGGCTGCGGTGGCGGAACCATTGAAACCCTGAATGTATTGCAACGATTTTGAAATGAGGTGTGGACCATGAGATTTACTTCGACCTTCCACAATTCCCGATCCGGCGGATTCTCGACCTTTTTCATCTTTCAGGGAGGTCTCCTGATCCTGCTGGGGCTCCTGATCGTCCTCTTTCCGGCCCTCCTCCGGGTCATGGTGGCCACCTTCTTCATCGTAATCGGCCTCATGGTCTTGGGCTTCGGCCTTTCCATCCGCAATGTGGAGAGAGGGGGTCCGGAGAGCCGAGGCAGCTTCCTGGA
>CAYQVN010000173.1:0-4888 GCA_964420895.1 uncultured Nitrospirota bacterium
TGGCACGGGGAGGGTGAGGACCCTCGTGGGGTTCGACCCCAAGATACCTTCAGAGAAGCCGCCGGAGGCGGCAAAGATAAATCTAAAGCGGGGGACTGGCCCTTGTCGAACATAGAGAGACAAGGGGAAAAGTCAGCCCAAGATACATACAGAGGAGCCGCCGGAGGCGGCAAAGATAAATCTTAAGCGGGACGCGCGGCGTCCTGTAGCGGAGCGGAAGGGCGGAAAGCGCAATCCCTCTCTCTCCGCCATGTTTTCGTTGCACGAAAACATATGAAAACATTTTGCGACCCCTCTTCGGGCGAAGAACTTCGGGTCCTGCGCAACAAAAAGATGTGAACCGGGTCAGACCGTGATTGGAGCAGCCCTAAGCATTCTCTTTTGTGTGCCGCAGGGAAGCCTGAAGTTTCTTCGCTCGAAGAGGGGCCGCAAGGAGCAATAGCCGACCGATGTCATACCAGGTATTGGCAAGAAAATACCGTCCCCAGACCTTTGATGAGATTATCGGTCAGGGACATATCACACGGACCCTGCAGAATGCAATCGGGGCGGATCGGATCGCCCAGGGCTTTCTCTTTTCCGGGATGCGGGGCGTGGGGAAAACAACGCTGGCCCGGGTTTTTGCAAAGGCCTTGAACTGCAAGACCGGCCCCACAACGTCGCCCTGCAATGCCTGTGACCACTGCCGTGAGATTACTGAAGGAAGCTCAGTGGATGTAATTGAAATCGACGGTGCCTCCAATACCGGTGTTGATGATGTTCGTGAACTTCGTGAGAATGTTCTCTATGCCCCGGCACGGACTCGTTACAAGGTCTATATCATTGATGAAGTTCACATGCTCTCCAAAAGTGCTTTTAATGCCTTGCTGAAGACATTGGAAGAGCCCCCGGCCCATGTGATTTTTCTCTTTGCGACGACGGAACCTCACAAGGTTCCGATTACCATTCAGTCACGCTGCCAGTGTTTCAGCTTCCGCAAGATTCCCCTGCAGGATGTGGCGGCACAGCTTCTCCGTCTTGCGGAGGCGGAAGGGGTTGAATTGGAGCCAGCCGCAGCGCAACTGATTGCCCGGGCTTCCGAGGGGAGCATGCGGGATGCCCAAAGCCTGATGGACCAGGCCGTTTCCTTCTGCGGGAAAGAGATTACCACGGCCGAAACCGGGAAGGTGCTGGGGCTGGTCGATCGACAGGTGCTTGGGGAGTGTACCCGTGCCCTGGTGGAACAGGATGCCCCAAGGGCTTTGGCTCTGGTGGAGGAGCTGAGCAGCGGCGGGCATGATCTGACGGAGTTCTGCAAGGCCCTGCAATTGCATCTGCGTAACCTGTTGATGATCAAGATTCTGGAGGCCCCTGAAAAGATCACATCGCTCTCCCAAGAGGAGATTGCCCGCCTAAAAGTATCGGCAGACGCACTCGATGAAGGTCGCCTGATCGCCTATGTCGAACATTTGAACCGGACCGAAGAAGCACTTCGGCGGACGACGACACCGCGATTCCTCCTGGAAGTTGCACTGGTGAAGATGACCCGTATGCAATCTTTGCAGGAATTCCAGGAGATTGCTGCCCAATTGCAGGCGCTGGAGCAACGTCTTGCCTCCGGTCAAGAGATGACCGGAAAAAAGGAGGCCTCTGAGCCGACCGGGAAGAAGAGTGCCTCCTTGGCGGCACCGGATAGAGGGGGTGCCTCGGGACCTGTGCCGGAGCGTTCGGACCTGGATTGGGAGGCGATGGTTCGTCATGCACAAAAGGATTCTCCCCCCGTCGGGTCGATCCTGGAACATGGTTTTTTGAAAAGCACCCGGGGAGAACATATCGAGATCGGTTTTACGAAGGAGGTACATCTCGATATGGCCCAAAGGAAGGCGGGGAAGATTCGCGAGATTCTGAAGGGTTTTCTGGGCGGAGAACTTTCTTTGGACCTTTCACTGCATACCCAGCCGGATTCGATGCCCCTGACCTTGCGGGAGAAGCAGGAGGAATCGATCCGCCGGCGGAAGGATCAGCTCAAAGAGGAGAGTTTGAAGAACCGTATCGTCCAGGAAGCCGTTAAAATCTTTGATGGCAGAATTACGGAGGTTCGTGAACCTTCCTGAGAGAATTCACGGATCTCTGCTTTAGTGAGGGTCCATTATGTCCAAAAATATGCTCGGTGACCTGATGCGCCAGGCTCAACAGATGCAAGGGAAGATGAAAGAACTCCAGCGTGAAGCCGGCAACCGGGTGGTCGAAGCCTCTTCCGGCGGCGGAATGGTCACGGTCCGCATGAACGGACGACAGGAGCTTCTTTCCCTGAAGGTAGAACAGGAGTTATCCGATAGTGAGGATCTGGAAATGCTCCAGGACCTGATTGTGGCCGCCGTGAATGAGGGGATCCGAAAATCGAAGGAAGTGATGGAAGAAGAAATGAAGAAGTTGACCGGGGGGTTGAATTTCAAGATCCCCGGCCTTTTCTGATGGGATGTTTGCACCATAACGATGGAGCGGGACGGTGGAAGCCTCTTCCCTGAACAGGCTGATTGAAGAGCTGAAGAGGCTGCCAGGAATCGGAACCAAGACGGCGCAGCGGCTCGCCTTTTTCCTGATGAAGATGCCCAAGGAGCGGGCCCTGGGTCTGGCCCGGGCGATTGAAGAGGTCAAGGAGAAGATTCGCTTCTGTCGTCGATGCGGGAACCTTTCGGAAGCGGAGTTCTGTGGTATCTGCAGCGATTCCCGAAGGGATACGACTCTCATCTGCGTGGTTCAGGAGGCGATGGATGTCATGGCTATTGACCGGATGGGTGAATACCGGGGGGTTTATCATGTGCTTCACGGGGCCCTGTCGCCGATCGACAATATCGGTCCCGATGAATTATCTATACCGCTGTTGATGGAGCGGCTGCAGGAGACAGAAGTGCAGGAAGTCATCCTGGCGACGAATCCGACCATTGAAGGCGAAGCGACGGCCATGTACCTGGCCCGGTTGATTCATGCCAAAACAGGGATCACGGTCAGCCGGATTGCCCACGGCATTCCCATGGGCGGGCATCTGGAGTATGCCGACGAGGTGACACTTTCGAAGGCGCTGGAAGGGAGACGGGAAATTCAATAATGGAAGGGCATTGCACGTCGCCCCTCTGGATTCAACGAAGAAGGAGAATCATTATGTCAATCACCGAAGTTCGATGGCATGCACGGGCCGGTCAGGGGGCTGTGACGGCGGCCAAAGTCCTGGCGGAAGCGACCATGGCGCAGGGCGAATATGTGCAGGCCTTCCCGGAATATGGTCCTGAACGGATGGGGGCACCGCTGAAGGCTTATAACCGCATCAGCGATCAGCCCTTGACCATGCACTGCCAGGTCACCAATCCCAATGTAGTGATTGTTGTGGACAGTTCCCTGCTGGAAACACAGGATGTGACCGAGGGGACCCCGGAGGATGCCGTGTTTGTGGTGAATACCACGCATACCCCGGAAGAGATTGCTGCTAAACTCGGCCGTCCTGTCGACCAGGTTTTTACCGTTGATGCCACGCAGATCTCCATCGACTGTCTGGGACGGCCGATTCCGAATACCCCCCTGCTGGGCGCCCTTTCGCGGGCCACGGGTTTGGTGAAGCTCAATGTCCTGCTGGAGGATCTGGCGATCAACTTGAAGAAAAAGTTCCCCGAAAAGATTGTGCAAGGGAATACGGCTTCGGTGGAACGGGCCTACAAGGAGGTAAAAGGGATATGAGCAACCTCAAGAACTGGAAAGAACTGACTCCCGGCGCCGTCATCGAAGAGGCGGGAAATGCCGCGGAGTATATCACCGGTGGCTGGAGGACGTATCGGCCGGTGCTGGATGAAAAGAAGTGTATTCACTGCCTGACTTGCTGGATCTCCTGTCCCGATACGGCGATCATCGTCCGGGACGAGAAGATGATCGGATTTAACTTTGATCACTGCAAAGGGTGCGGCGTCTGTGCCGATGTCTGTCCGAAAAAGGTGCAGGCGATCTCGATGGAACAGGAAGGAAAGTAGAGGGAGAAATCATGGGACAACGAGTAGCAATGACTGGAAATATCGCCATGGCAAACGCCATGCGACAGATCAACCCGGATGTGTGTGCCGCCTACCCGATCACACCCTCCACCGAGATTATGCAGCAGTTTTCAAGTTTTGTGGCCGATGGACTGGTGAAGACCGTTCTTGTGCCCGCCGAGAGTGAGCACAGCGCCATGAGCGCCTGCATCGGTGCGGCCGGCGCCGGCGGTCGTGTCATGACCGCAACCTCTTCCCAGGGGCTTGCTCTCATGTGGGAGATGCTCTATATCGCTGCGGGAAATCGCTTGCCCATCGTGTTGGCCATGGCCAACCGGGCGCTCTCCGCACCGATCAACATCCACGGCGACACCTCCGATGCCATGGGGGCCCGCGACTCCGGATGGATTCAGATCTTTTCGGAAAACGGCCAGGAGGCCTACGACAACCTCATCCAGGCCGTACGAATTGCCGAGCACCTCGACGTTCGCCTCCCCGTTATGGTCGGGATGGACGGGTTCATCATCAGCCATTCCATTGAGAGCATGGAGCTGCTGGAGGATGACGCTGTACGGGACTTCGTAGGAAAATATATCCCGAGCCGCCCCCTCCTCGACATTCAGAATCCCCGCACCTACGGGCCCCTGGATCTGCAGGATCACTATATCGAGCACAAGCGGCAGGAATATGAGGCAATGAAGAATGCCAAGTCGGTTATCCTGGACGTGGCCCGGGAATTTTCGGACCGCTTCGGCCGGGAATACGGACTCTTTGAATCGTACCGGCTCCCCCGTCGCAGGGGTCGCCACGCGGGTTTTTGTATCGCTCGCCGGGCCCTCGAGTGCGGTGATACGTGTGTGTGTGCGCGCGCGCGCAGGTCGCGGTGCGGT
>CAYQVN010000174.1:0-4874 GCA_964420895.1 uncultured Nitrospirota bacterium
GCCTGCCCCAGGGAGAGGCCACCGTCATTGCAGGGGATGCGGCTCTGGGTGAAGACGGAAAACCCCTCTTGTTGCAGAAGTGTCTCTGCTCGCTCCGTGAGGGGACGGTTCTGGAAGACCCCACCCGAGAGGCAGACCGACTTACGGCCGGCTCTTTGCGAGACGTCGAGGATGATCCGGGCCAGAGTGTTGATGAAACGGCCCGGGACCTTTTCCCGGTCCCGATCCTGGAGGAGGTCTTCCATCAGGGGCCGCCAGTCGATGATCTCCTCCGTGATGTCATAGGAATAGTGATCGTGAATCTCCGGGAGGACGCGGTCCTCAATCTTCATCGCTCCCTCCGCCTCGTAGTCGAGGCGTTGGACCACCCCGAGGAGGGAGGCGACGCCGTCGAAAAGCCGTCCCACCGAGGAGGTGAGAGGGGTGTTAATCCTCTTCTCCCAAGCCCTCCAGAGGAGCTCCGGCTCTTTTTCCCCGAAGCTCTTCAGGGGCGGGAGGTCGAGGGTCAAAGCCTTCTCCCCGAAGAGGTCGAAAAGGAGAGCGAGGGCCACGCGGCGGGGCTCAATCACAGCCTGTTCTCCGCCGAGGAGGGGGAAGGGCCGGAAGTGGAAGAGCCGTTCATATTCCATGGTCGTACAGCGGAGGGTCTCGCCGCCCCAGGCCGTCTGATCTGGGCCGTAGCCGGTGCCGTCCCAGGCAATTCCCGTGACCTCTTCCGTGAGACTGTGCTCCGCCATGCAGGAGAGGATGTGGGTATAATGGTGCTGCAGTGGCACCGACTCAATGCCGGCCTGCCGCTTTGCCCAGCGGGTGGTGGCGTAGTCGGGGTGAAGATCGTGGACGATCCGGTCCGGTGTGAAGTCGTAGATCCGGCAGAGGTCGGAAATCATTGCCTCGAAATGGTCCATTCCCTCGGGGGTCTCCAGGTCCCCGATATGGGGACTTACAATCACCTGGTCGTCGAAGGCGAGGGCGAAGGTGTTCTTCAGATGTCCTCCCACGGCGAGGACCCGGTCACGACGTTTTTCGGGAAGGATCACCGGGATTGCGACAAAACCCCTGGCCCGCCGCAGGAGGCGGGGTTTGTTCCCGATGACCTTGGCCACGGAGTCGTCGCAGCGGCGTTGAATCGGCCGGTTGTGGAGGAGCAGGAGGTCCGACAGGGGGGAAAGGCGCTCCCCGGCTTCTTTGTTCCCCTTGACGATCGGTTCCTCTGAGAGGTTTCCCGAGGTGGCAACGATGGGGAAGGGAAGGGCGTCTAATAAAATGGCATGGAGGGGAGAGTAGGGGAGAAAGGCCCCCAGGCTGAAAAGTCCGGGCGCAATGGCAGGGAGGCTTTCCTTTTTCTTTCGCAGGAGGACGACGGGCCGCTCCGGCGACAGAAGAAGCGCCTCTTCCTCTTTTGTCGGATCGGCATATTGCCGGAGTTGGTCGAGATCCCGGAACATGACGGCGAAGGGTTTGCCCAAGCGGCCTTTCCTCTTCCTCAAGAGCGTCACCGGCTCCTCCCGTGTGGCGTCGCAGATGAGGTGAAAGCCGCCGATCCCCTTGATGGCAGCAATCTTTCCCCGGCAGATCTCTTCGATGAGTTGTTCGACGGCCTCCCTCCCTTGCGCGATCTCGTTCCCCTCCGGGTCCATCAGCCGGACCTGGGGGCCGCACGCCGGGCAGGCGTTCGGCTGGGCATGAAACCGGCGGTTACGGGGATCTTCATATTCTCTCCGGCAGTCCGGACACATGGTGAACTCTTTCATTGTTGTCCGGGGCCGGTCGTAGGGGAGTCCTTCAATGATGGTGAAGCGGGGCCCACAGTTGGTGCAGTTGATGAAGGGGTAGCGGTAACGGCGGTTTGAAGGATCAAGGAGTTCCCGGGTACAGTCGGGGCAGGTGGTGATGTCGGGGACGAGCATGACCGAAGGCGCCCCCTCCTTCAGACTCGGTCGGATGACAAAGGCTGTCTCTCCCCGGGAAGGGAGGAACCGAGCCTCTTTCCCGGTGATCCACGCCAGGGGCGGGGCCTCGGTATCGATCCGTTCCAGAAACCGGTCGAGAAGGTCTTTCTCTCCTTCTGCAATGACGAGCACCCCCCCGGGACCGTTTGAGACAGAACCCGTTAGACCGAGCGCCCCGGCCAGCCGGAAGATGAAAGGACGGAAACCGACCCCCTGAACGGCCCCCTGGAGGCGGAGTTCAAGACGGGTCATCGGCAACGTCCATCTCCAGCCGCTCGAGAATCAGATCATCTCCTCCCCGAGCGTCGACATTGCGGGAGCCGCAGAGGGGACAGGCGAAACGGAGGACCATGGTCTGTGCTTCCTGCTTGCAGTCATGACAGTGAATCTGCAGGGGATTCTCTCCGATCACCAGTTCTGCATCTTCGGCAATGGTCTTCTCCTTGAAGGTGTCGAAGGTGGTGCGAAGGAGGTGCGGGACGACGCCGGACAAGGGGCCGTTCCGGACGATGATCTTTGTGACGGTGGTGGCCTTCTGTTCCGCAGCGTAACTCTCAATGGTTTCCAGCAGACTCTGTACAACGGACAATTCGTGCATGATTGCAACCTCAGCAGATGCGGGGGAGAAGTTCACCCGAAGGGGGCTCCAGTACCCGCCGCGTATTCCATGAAGTATTGAGAATCACCCGGGCCTGATCCTTTGAGACGACCCTGCCGATGATGGCGGCATCCCGTCCCCGGGGGTGGCCCTTTAGCTTTGAGAGAATTTCTTCTCCATTCCCTTTTACGGCAATGATAACCCTCCCTTCGCAGGCGAAGTGAAGGGGATCCATGCCGAGGAGTTCACAGGCTCCCCGGACGGCGTCTTTGACGGGGATTTGCTCTTCGTCGATCTCAATCTCCACGGAAGATGCCTCGGCCCATTCGGTCAGTACGCCGGCCAATCCTCCCCGGGTCGGATCGCGCAGGGCGTGCAGATCCGCATCCGATTCAAGGACCCCTTCCAGCAGTGTCCAGAGGGAGGCGCAATCGCTTTCGATAGGGAGCTGAAAATCGATTCCTTCCCGGGCGGCCAGGATGCAAGCGCCATGGTCTCCCACCGTTCCCGAAATAATGATGGCATCTCCGGGCTGAAGATGAGAGGCTGAAAGACCCGTCCGTCGGACCTCGCCCAGTCCGGTTGTGTTGATGATGATGCCGGAGAAATCGACTCCGGGCATCACCTTAGTATCACCCGTAACGACGGCGACACCGGCACCCTTTGCCTCTTCGGCCATGGCGGCGACGATCTTTTTCAGATTGGAAAGCTCAAACCCCTCTCCCAGGACGAAACCGGCGGAGAGATAACGGGGACGGGCCCCCATGACAGTCAGATCGTTTACCGTCCCGGCGACGGCGAGTTTGCCGATGTTTCCGCCGGGGAAGAAGACGGGATCAACGATGAAGGAGTCGGTCGTGAAGGCGATCTTCCCGTGATCGAGGGTAAGGAGGGCGGCGTCCTCCAGAGAATCGAGGACCGGATTGGAAAGTGCCTTCCGGAAGATGCCGTCGATCAGGTTCCGCGTCTCTTCCCCACCTCCGCCGTGAGCCAGTAGAATCTTTTCCATGCCCTATATTTACTGAAAATGAACAAAATGGCAAGCAGATGATTTTCAGCGGTCTCCGTCATTGACTGATCTCCTGTTGACTGTAAAGTTGGAATCCTTTAACGTGTTCACACGAAACTTGGGAAAGCTGAAAATCATATTCAATAAAAACAAATCCAAGGCAAATGAAAAAACGGATCGCTATTACAGGTATGGGGGCAGTCACCCCATTGGGAAAAAATCTTGATGAAACCTGGGAGGGGTTACTTGCGGGCCGATCCGGGATCGGTCCCGTGACCCGTTTCGATGCCGGCGCTCTTCCCTGCCGGATCGCCGGTGAGGTCCCCCCCGTTGATCCCCCGGCCGAAATGTCGCTGCGGGAAGCCGGAAAGCTCGACCCTTTTGCCCTCATTACCCTGCGTGCCTGCGATGAGGCAGTGGTACAGTCCGGGCTGGAGTCTTCCACCTGGGACCGGGAACGAACGGGGGTTGTCATCGGATCGAGCCGGGGAGGAATTTCGACCCTGGAGACCAACTTTCGAGGCTATTCGAGAAAAGGGTACCACGCCCTTTCGCCCCGGCTGACCGTCTCTTCCCTGATCAACCAGGCCCCCTCCGTCATTGCCCAACGGTACCAACTCCTGGGGCCGGCTCTGGCCGTATCCACGGCCTGTTCTTCCGGGGCCCATGCCGTGGTTGAGGCCGCCCGAATGATTGCAACGGGTGAAGCCGATGTTGTCCTTGCCGGCGGGGCGGAGGCGCCGGTGACTCCTCTGATTCTCGGGGGCTTCGCCCGGGCCCGGGCTCTCTCCCGGCGAAACGACGACCCCCAAGGGGCCTGCCGTCCCTTTGACCGCGATCGGGACGGGTTCGTCATTGCCGAAGGGGCCGGGATTCTTGTCCTGGAGCGGTGGGATCATGCCGAAGCCCGGGGGGGAGCGATCCTCGGGGAACTGTTAGGCTGGGGAACTTCGACCGATCCCTATCACATGACCGCCCCCGATCCAACGGGGGAGGGGATGGCACGGGCCATGCGGGTCGCCCTGAAGGCGGCGGGGATCGGACCGGATGAAATCGATCTCGTCAATGCCCACGGCACGGGAACGGTTTTGAATGACCGGATCGAGGCGAAAGCTATCGGCGTTGCCCTCGGCCCCCGGGCAGAGACCTTGCCGGTCTGTGCCGTGAAATCGATGACGGGACACATGCTCGGGGCCTCCGGCGCAGTGGAACTGATCGTCTCCCTCCTTTCGGCCCGGACTGGGCAAGTTCCTCCGATCCGAAACCTGGAATATCCCGACCCCGATTGCCGCCTGAACTTCGTCCGGGGAGAGCC